>JAHEAK010000779.1 GCA_024642805.1 Kofleriaceae bacterium
CACGATCCAGCCAACCACCTCACAAGCGACAAGCCCCTGCCCTATGACATGGGCCGCATGGTGCACCTCCGCGAGTGGAACCTGGGTATCTTGCCCGCCCCGTGGGTCGACACCGGCATCGAGATGACCGGCGCTTTTCGTTCCGATCGTTCGGCCTTCGAGTACGCGCTCTACGCCGTGAGCGGCCCCAAGGGCGCCAACGAGGACATCGATTTTGACTTCGTGGAATCACGCACGCCTTCTCGTTACTACACTGATAACAACTCCAGACCGACGCTGGGCGCACGTATCAGCGGCAGCAAAGACATCGGCGAAGAGTCGACGGTCTGGCTGGGAGCTTCGGCCATGGCCGGTCACTACTCTGACGATGCCAAGCTCAAGTTCGCGATCGGCGGCCTCGACCTGGTCTACTGGTCACCACAGCTGGTCTTGCGCGCCGAGTACCTCTTGCGTCGCACTGACATCTTCATCGGCGACAGCCCCGAGACGCGTTTCAAGTTTGGCCCAGACGCCTCGGGTCGCTTCGACGACTTTGTAACTAAAGACGGTTTCTACCTCGAGACCGAGGCCCCGGTCGGAAGTGTGCGCCTCTTGGCCCGCTGGGATGGCCTGCGACGCCTCGGAAATGTTCTGGCGAACAGTGAGCTGGGAAAGCGTAGCTCGGTCTACCGCTACACCCTCGGGGTGAGCAGGAATTTCGCTCCCCGCTTGGTGGGCAAGCTCAGCGGCGAGTTCTACAGCTACAGCGACTTTGGCAAGGAGCTGGCCCTTAACGCCGCCCTGGTCGCGTGGTTTTGACGCCCCGCAATTGCTTCAAGCCTGGGTGCCATCCAGTGCTTGTCGAACGCTTCGCAGAAGCTCGCCGCGGCGATAGGGCTTGCTGAGCAAGATGGCGTCGCTGGTCAGCGAGGTGACTGGAACGGAGGTATCCGCGTAGCCGGTCGTAAAGAGGATCTTGATGTCGGGCTGTATCCGCCGAGCACGCTCGGCGATCTCAAGCCCCGTCATTCCGCCCGGCAGCACCATGTCGCTGCACAGCAATTCGAAGCGCTGGCCGCTCTGCAGATGATCGACAGCCTCGGCCCCGTTGCGCGCCAGTCGGAGGGAGTAGCCCGCTTCCTCCAACATGGTGGTTACCACATCACTCACGCCTTCCTCGTCCTCGACAAGGAGAATCCACTCGGAATTCTTCGCATGGATGGGCTGCCCCGTGTCGCGCTTCGGAGCCCTGCCCGTGAGCGCGCGACGCGATCGAGGCAGATAGAACTCGATGGTCGTGCCGGTGCCGAGTTCACTCAAGATCCGAATGTAACCGCGCGTCTGCTTGACGAAGCCGTAGACCATGCTGAGCCCGAGGCCACTGCCCTTGCCAACCGGCTTGGTGGAAAAGAAGGGTTCATAGGCGCGAGCCTGCACCTCAGGGGACATGCCACTGCCCGTGTCGCTTACGGCGACTCTCACGTAGTCCTCGACAGGCACGGTTTCATCGCCGCCCTCTAGCGGCTCGTCGACGCGAACATTCCCAACTTCGATGGTGAGCACACCTCCGCCAGGCATCGCGTCCCTGGCGTTGATCGCCAGGTTGATGACGGCGTTCTCGAGTTGATGAGGGTCAACGTCGACGCACCAGACATTTTCTGAGTCGACAATCTTGAGCTCAACAGTCTCGCCCAGCGTGCGCTGCAAGAGGTCATGCAGACTCTTCACCAGAACAGAGATGTCAGCAGTAACGGGGGCCATGCTCGTCTGGCGCGAAAAGGCCAGCAAGCGCCCCGTCAAGGCCGCACCTCGCTCCACGGCCTCCACGATGGCCTCCGCGTAGCCTCTGAGCGTATCGTCGTCGTGAAGCTGGCGCCGCAAAAGTTCGGCATTGCCAACCATGATCGCCATGAGGTTGTTGAAATCGTGCGCAATCCCACCGGTCAACTGGCCAACAGCCTCCATACGCTGGGCCTGCAGTGCGCCCTTTTGAGCACTCATCAGGCTGTCCAACATCTGGTTGAAGGTCGCGGCCAAGTAGCCCAACTCATCGTCGTCGACGACTTCGACGCGAACGTCGACTTCGCCCTTGCCAACACGCTGCGCGCTGCGCACGAGTTTTCGCAAGGGCAAAAGGACCCCTCGGCTCACCAGCAGCAACCCGCCAAGCACCAAAGCCAAGATCCCTATGGTGAACAACTGCAGGGTTCGACGAAGCTCGGCGGCCGGCCGAGTAATCGCGCGTAGAGGTGCCACCGCAATGATACTCCAGTCCATGGCCTGGTTGACGCCAAACTCGCCCATGTCGGCGAAACCAGCCATGACCTCATCGCCATGCGCGTCGGTATAGATGGTGCTACCCACCTCGCCTGGTTCGGAGAACTTCGCAAGGAGCTCAGGTCTGACGAGCAGGTCTGGATACAGGGACCCGGTCGCGCTCTCTGGATTCGCAGATACGACCACCCGGCCGTCGTTGTCGACTAGATAGACGTATTTTTGGCCGACCACGCTAGCGTTGAATTCGGCGAGGATGCTGCGAAGGGGCTCGACATCAAGCTCGACTACCAGGACATTGACGAGATGAATGTTGGCCGCATCAGTGATCGG
>JAHEAK010000780.1 GCA_024642805.1 Kofleriaceae bacterium
CCTCGCGACGAACTCGAGCGCTTCGACATCCCCGTGCGTGTCGATCTGGTAGGCGTCGGAGAGAACCTGCAAGATCGTTACGAGGTCGGCATCGAGTCGGAAATGATCGGCACCGTGCCCCTGGTCAACAGCGGTGACCCCTTGCCCTTCGTGAGCACTGACGATTGCAACTTCGTTTCCTCCCTCAATGACAAGTGCTTCCGCCACTGGCAAGAGCAGGGACAGGGCTTGTATTCGACCAATGGTGGCGTCATCGCCCTGCTCAAGCGATCGGGCCTCACCCCCGAGAGCGACCTGCACATCTTCGGCGTCCCCGGGCCCTTCCGTGGTTACGCGCCGGGCTACTCGGCAAAGATTCCCCTGGTAGAAAGTCGCAACCTCTTTACCTGGGTCATTCTCAAAGGCCACACCGACAACCGCGGCGGCACCGTCAACCTGCGTTGCAAAGAAGAGGTCAATGGCAAGTGCGTGCTCGATCCGCGCGCCACCCCAGACATCAACTTCCACTACTTTCATGAGGGCCTCGAATACGACGAGCTCAACCCCGATGCGCCGACCACCCGCGGCGAGCGCGATCTAGAGGCCGTGGTCAAGGGCATCGAGTTCGTTCGCAAGATCGAAGACGAGACCAACAGCAACCTGAGCACCGCCGAACAGATCGAGACCTGGCCCGGCGAGAACTTCGCACCCGGCGAGAGCTTTGCTACCGAGACCGACAAGCTGCGCGAGTTCGTCAAGCGCGAGGCCTGGGGCCACCACGCCTCTTGCTCCGCCCCCATGGGCTGCCTGCCAGCAGACGAGATTGGCAGCGACAACGCCGACGCAGGACAGTGCGCAAGCCCAGAGCTCTTCAACGACAACACCGTGCTCGACAGTCACTTCCGCGTGCGCGGCACCGCCGGCCTTCGCGTCGTCGACGCCTCCGCCTTCCCTCGTATCCCTGGCACCTTCATCCTCCTGCCGACCTACATCCTCAGCGAGAAGGGCGCCGCCACCATCATCGAGGAGCACAGCCGGGACTAGGGGCGTGGCTCGCTTGTCCTTGCCCTCGACGGCAAGGACGATCATTTCCGTGGGAGGTGCCAGCGCAGCCTGCAACGAAGAATGCCGACCTTCATCGGC
The DNA here is from genome assembly GCA_024642805.1 of Kofleriaceae bacterium. Classification (GTDB taxonomy): domain Bacteria; phylum Myxococcota_A; class Polyangia; order Haliangiales; family Haliangiaceae; genus NORP324. The sequence continues at coordinate 1,123 of JAHEAK010000780.1, forward strand.
CCACAGAGATTCTCTGAAAGGAAACTTTATCGACGTACAAATGGGCGGCCTACACCGACCTCTTTGGCTGGGAGCTGCGCTACGATCCAAGTAGCCTGTACATGCCGCTCCGCTTCCCAGGTCAGCTCTACGAAGCGGAGACCGAGTCGTGGGGCAACACGTACTCCTGGCGCCTCGACGTCATCCGCCCCGGCCTGCATGAAAATCGCTTCCGCACCTACGACCCCTTCACGGGCAGCTACCTGCAGGTGGACCCGAAGGTGGACGACACCTGGGAGGCGTATCGCTATGCCGGGCAGGATCCGGTGATGCTCATTGATCCGACCGGGGAGCAACAACAAGATCCAGAAATATTATTTGAGAGGCAAAAGAATTGCCGACGCATCAGAGCTGAGGCCAGCGTGCTGAAAAGTAATTGGTGGGCTGCTGGCTGCTACCCCTGGGGACCAGCAAGAGGCTCGCATTATTGTTCACGAATTGACTCACAATATCGTGGCTTGCAAGCCGAGTGGGCCACGGCTGGCTGCACATCTCTATTCCATACAAGCTGGCCTCGCTTGGTTGACCCAGACGAGCAACAAGAAGAATGTCTTGGCCTTGACGCTGCCCTTGAGCCAAAGCAACCAACGGATGCCTTTGCTGGATTAGGAGTCGAACTGATTGAATGGGAGATCGCTGAGACGGAATCTGACACTCGATCTAGAAAAAATGTTGAAGCCTTGGAATCCATGAGTTTCCGACGACGATAGTCCAAGTCTAGAGTTCTCTTCATGCGCCTTGTCGAGATCATGGACGTTGGAGGCGAGGCAGGACGATGCGGTTTCAATGCGAGTTTGTCCGAAAGCGATAGAGGCTCTGTGCTCGAAATAAAATCGAAGACGCATCGGCGGCGTCCTCGATGGGCACAAAAGCCAGGGAAGGTCTGCAAACCTCTCATGTTGGTCGCCTTACTCATCTTGCTTTGTAGTGTAGCGGGTTACTTCTTGTGGCCCACCTCGCACTTTGCCAACAAGACTGTGGAGCTTCATTCGCATACGAAAGTGAAACGTGCTTCTCGAGCCGGCAAGAGCACACCGCCTGGTGATTCTTTGGAGAAGACCGGCGACATTCATGGCCGCATCGTTGATCCGAAGCACGAAGGCATCTCCGGCGCGCAGGTGTGTTCGGTGTTCTTCGCGTGGACACTTGCCGGGGAGGGCATGAAAGTCCCCCACTGCGTGCTCGCGGACGGCGAGGGACGTTTCTCCTTTCCACATCTTTGGGTAGGCACGACCACCTTGGAAGCCACCGCTCGCGGCTATCTGCCTGGCAACGAGATCGAGAGCGAGGCGAGGTCCGACGTTGACGCTGGGGCACTGGAACTCCGGAAAGGCGAAGTGCGTGACGACATCGTGATGATGCTTAGGTCTGGAGGCGTGGAGATGGTTGCCGAAGTCATCGATGTTGGTGGCGGTCCCATTGCCG
>JAHEAK010000781.1 GCA_024642805.1 Kofleriaceae bacterium
GGAGCGCTGGTGGTCCATGTCTAACGAGCCGTTGCAGCTGACGGTCCGCTTCGCGGCCGCAGCTGAACGCCAAGGCGTTAGCCAGACGAAGCCACGGTGGCTCCAGTCCCGCCAGCATACCTGTCGAGGTGCCGTGCGGTGTGGTAGAGGCGTAGCTGCGTGCCCAAGACGTCGTCGTGTCCGGCTCGCAGATCACCGTCCTGGCTGTATCGACTTCGCTGGTCGCAGGCCTGCTGCACCACGCCGGCGCTGGCGAAGCGGTTTGATGCGACCACCCTGACCAGCGGGGCGGGGCTGGTGACAAGGGGTTTCAGGTGATATGATTGGTTCATGGAGCGAGTTGTCCGAGTCTCACGCACCTTCGAAGAAGCCGACCAGGCGGATGCGGAAGACTACGCGCGCATGACGCCTCAGGCCCGACTTGAGGTGCTGCTGGATCTCGTGGAACGACACCGGAGGGCCATTGGCGACGCTGCAGACCGACTTGAGAGAGTTTGTCGCGTTGTTGAACTCTCACGAGGTTGAATACCTCGTCATCGGCGGACATGCGGTCGCCTTCCACGGCTATCCCCGCTACACCGGCGACATCGACTTCCTCATCCGCACCACATCAGAGAACGCAGGTCGAGTTATGGATGTGCTCGCGGAGTTCGGGTTCGGGGACGTGGGCGTCACAACTGACGACCTGACGGTGCCGGGGCGCATCGTCCAACTTGGCCTGGCCCCCAACCGCATAGACCTCCTCACATCGATTAGTGGGGTGGACTTCGACTCGGCGTGGAGCGGTCGGTCCGAAGGCTCTCTTGATGGACTGGCGGTTTCGTTCCTCGGTCGGGATGAGTTGTTGGAGAACAAGCGTGCATCGGGCCGACTGAAGGACCAAGCCGACGTTGCCGCCATACTCGCGCTGCTGGACACGGAATAGCCGGAAGTCGGTGGCTAACGAGCCGTTGCAGCTGACGGCCTGCTTCGCGGCCCGCAGCTGAACGCCATGGCGTTCTGTGCACTTGCGGACTGCAACCTTGACCAGCAGGCGGGTCTGACCCGCCCCGCGCGGTCTTGTCTATGTCGTTGGGGTGTTGACGATCGCCAACGCGCTTCTTAGGCTGAATTGATGGCAAGACCCAAGCACCCCAACAAGGAGATCGAGGCAGCCTTGCAGTACGCGGAGTCCAAGGACTGGACTGTAGAGAAGACCCGGGGCAGCTCACACGCCTGGGGTCGAGCTCGTTGCAGCGGCGGTCGTCGAGGCGACTGCCTGATGTCGGTCTGGTCGACGCCAAGGGTGCCCGAGAATCATGCGCGTCAGATCCGTCGCCGGGTAGACGCCTGCACTCACCGTCAGGAACCGAACCCATGACCACCCAGACCTTCACTCTCGTGCTCAGCGGTCACGTCTACGACCTGTCCGTCATCGAGGACAAGCTATTCGCGGCCGGATGCGATGACGCTCTCCTGTTCCAGCGAGACGGTGTGCCCTACCTAGATTTCGACCGCGTTGGGGACACCCTCCTCAACGCGATCCTCTCGGCCATTCATGACGTTCGGGCCGCAGGGGTCGCGCATGACGTTCTTCGCGTGGAACCAGATGACCTGGTGACCGCAGCAGACATCGCACAGCGTGTGGGCCGCTCCAAAGAGAGCATCCGCCTACTGGTCGCCGGCAAGCGCGGTCCAGGTGACTTCCCTGCTCCCGTCAGGGGCATCGATCATCGCACCCGCATGTGGCGGTGGGCAGAGGTGGCTGCATGGCTGGCGGAGCACCTCGCTACCGAGGGCCCATCGATTGACCTGGTCAAAGCCAACACGATCGCAGCGGTCAACGCAGCTCTGGAACTCCACCGTGCCGCACCCGACGGGCCGTCCGATCTCCTTGAGAAGCTCGCTGGATAGCAGAGCCCCTCTTGTGAGCCAAGTCGCTCCAGGCGGCTACCGGACCAGTACATCGACGAACGGCACAGAACGAGCCATTGCAGCTGACCGGGCTTCGCCCGGCAGCTGAACGCCATGGCGTTCGACGCATGGCCGCCGCGTAGGTGGCGGGGCGAGGCGAACCACAATCTACGTTCACCGGACGTCGCGAGCCGATCATCTGGGCTCCGTCTGGCCAACAGAATATTCTCGCCTACATGGAACTAGCGATTCTGGTCGGCATTCAAGGCTCTGGAAAGTCCACCTTCTGTTCTAGGACTCTCCAACACACGCACCTGCGTCTTTGTCGTGATGTGCTCATCACTGACAACCGATTGATGGTTCTTTTTCATGCGGCATTGGCCGTCTCGGCATCAGTTGTCATCGACAACACCAATCCCAGCGTCCGTACGCGAGCCCGGTTCATCCGAGCAGCAAAGGCGGCCGGCTATTCTGTAGTCGGCTACTACTTCCCCACCCAGGTCGAGGTCGCTATCGCCCGAAATGCGGCGCGCGATTGCGAGCGTCGAGTGCCGGAGAAGGCCATTCTGGGCACAGCCGCGAAGTTGAGACCACCGACTCTTGACGAGGGGTTCGATGTCCTCTGGCGGGTTGAGCCAATGGACGATGGCTTCGACATTTTACCGCTGGGAGAGTGACATGGACCGCACGGA
>JAHEAK010000782.1:0-1043 GCA_024642805.1 Kofleriaceae bacterium
GTGCCCGTCATCTCGACGGCCTCGGCCTACCGCTATGAGGACGATGTGCCACTGCTCTTGCCAGGCATCAACAGTCAGCACGTTGGCCTGCTCAAGAGGCAAACCGAGACTCGTGGCTGGAAGGGCTTTGTCTCGCCCAATCCCAACTGCACGACGGTTGGCTTGGCCTTCGCGCTGGCACCACTGCACAAGGCCTTTGGCATCGAGTCGGTTCACATGGTTTCGATGCAAGCGGTGAGCGGCGCCGGTCGCTCACCTGGCGTCATTGCCATGGACATCATCGACAACGTCATTCCGCACATTCCCAAAGAGGAAGAGAAGGTGGCCGCCGAGACCAAAAAGGTTCTTGGCGAGTTCGTCGGCAATGAGATCGTGCCTGCGGATTTCGCCATCTCCGTGACCTGTACCCGGGTGCCCGTCATCGAGGGCCACACCGAGGCCGTGCACGTGAAGCTCAAGCGCCCAGCGAGTGCCGACGAGATCGCCGCTGCCTGGCACGCACAGGGCAGGGACTTCCTCGAGCGAGGCTACCCGAGCGCTCCAGAGAAGCTCATCGAGATGAAGAGTGATCCGTTTCGACCGCAGGTGCGCCTCGATCGCGACACCGGTGGCGGCATGACCACGGTCACCGGCCGGCTGCGCCCCGACGCAAACGTCGAGAATGGCTGGAAGTTCATGCTGGTCTCGCACAACACCAAGATGGGGGCCGCCAAGGGCTGTCTGCTCATGGCCGAGCATCTGCTGGCCGAGGGCCTGATCACGGCGGGACGCTAGCTACAGGTCGCTAAGCCCGGCGCCCAGGGGACGGAAGCTAGCTGCTGTTAGGGGCTGGGCGCGTCTCATTCCTATAGGTTGGCTCGTGTATTGACCGACCGACCCCCTATGTGGAGAATGCCTGCGATGCGAGCAACCGACCTGATTCCCGTGTTTCTGATCCTCGGCCTTGCCGGCTGCCAACTCCAGGAGTTGGATGCCACCGACGGCGAATTGGGCATGACTCAACAAGCCAGTATTGGCGGTCTGCCCGCCAATGGCGAGGCCTT
>JAHEAK010000782.1:1053-2582 GCA_024642805.1 Kofleriaceae bacterium
GGCGATCACCATTCTCTTGCCTCTGGCCAACGAGCAGACTGATCCAGCCACGACCCCGCGAACCGAGTTCCTGTACTGCAGCGGCGTCCTTATCGAGGACCGCACGGTGATGACGGCAGCCGGTTGCCTCAAGCGCAATCTCGAATTCGAAGAGAACCCCGATCGTCCCGAGGAGTACCTCGATTCTGTTTCGGTCAAGGTGCAGTTCGGTAGCAGCGCCAGCGTCGGTACCGAGTTCTACCTGGATGCCACGGTCAATGCAGCCCCCAACACCACCAAGGGGCTCACCATGCACCGCTACTACACCGGCTCAAAAGGCCTCAATGACGTCGCTCTTCTGCGCCTGAGCGAAAGCCCTGGCATCACGCCCGTCGAGATCAATGCCGAAGCGCTGGATCAGAGCTTCGTGAGCATGCCGCTCACGCTAGTTGGCTACGGCCGCAATGAGGACCTAGGTGACAAACTCACCTTCACCGCTCGCAACGTCGTGACGCCACCTATCACGGAGGTCTCCGAGACGCGCGTCAAAGCCGGCACGGTCGACCAAACCACCTGCTTTGCCGATCAGGGCGGTCCCGGCTTTCTCACCTTCGAGGGTGTTCCCAAGGTAGCCACGGTCAGCGTCACCCACGATCGCGTCGATTGCCTTCCTGACCCGATTCGCCAGCGCGTAGATGTTTACGCAAGCGATTTCATCCTGCCCTACGTCAAGTTCTTCAGCGGCCAGTGCGATGGCGGTGCCTGCGACGATTGCGAATACAACGGCGTCTGCAAAGAGGATTGTCCGACTCGCGACTGGGACTGCGAGCTTGGCGCCTTCACCGGTGAGGCGTGTAATGCCGATGGCGATTGTGAAGAGCAAGGCCACTGCGTGCCGGCATCGGATGACGAGACCTTCACCTACTGTTCTAAGCCATGTAACGCCGACGACCAGAACGCCTGCCCAACCGGCCTGTCATGCGAATCCGGTGAGTGTGTCTATGTCGGGATTTCCCCCGGCTCGCAGGGCTTCCCATGCACCACGCCCGATGCTTGCCGCTCGGGGTATTGCGAGAACTCCTTCTGTGCGTCTGAGTGCGATGCGCAGGATCCCAACGCATGTGACGCAGCCAATGACTTCTTCTGCTTGCCCTCGTCGAGCGATGGCACCCCTGTGTGTCGCAAAGACGTGCGAACCGGCGGTGGCGGCTTCTGCGCCATTTCCCCCGCTAGCAGCCGAGACAGTCATCGAAACGGCTTCCTCGCCCTTATTGGCATGGTCTTCCTCGGCGGTCTCTTCCGCCGTCGGCGCTTGGAATAACTCCGAGAAGCCATTGCTTCCTTTTGCCTACTAGCACGGTGTAAGTGGGCAAGGGCTAGGCTCCGCAGGGAGCCTGGCTTGGAATTCACGAATTCCGTGCTGGTCGGCTGAAGCGATCCGACCGAATTGCCGTACCATGTGGGAATGGATGAGAAGTGGCACGAGGTCGAAACGTCGACCTCCCTGGTGTCTCCGGAGCCCGATGATGCCCTTCAGAGTCCAACCTCTT
>JAHEAK010000783.1 GCA_024642805.1 Kofleriaceae bacterium
GATTGGCTACGACGACATGACCAAGGCCGAGGAGCAATCCTTTCGCGAGCAGCTCGAGCTGGCCAAAGAGCTCGGCGTCATCGCCCTGGTCCACTTGCCCCATCGCGACAAGAAGCGCGGCACCATCGCGACCCTGGATCTGGTGCGCGAGGTTGGCATCGACGAGAAGATGGTGCTCATCGATCACAACACCGAGGAGACCTTGCCCCTGGTGCTCGACACCGGTTGCTGGGCCGGGCACTCGATCTATCCCGAAACCAAGATGAGCGAGGAGCGCATGGTGGCTCTGGTGCAGCAGTACGGCACCGAGCGCATCATCATCAACAGCGCCGCCGATTGGGGCAAGAGCGATCCACTCAAGGTGCCCAAGTGCGCCGCCGCCATGCGCAGCGCGGGCATCGCCGACGAGCACATCGAGCGCATCGCCTGGCACAACCCGATCGAGTTCTTCAGCCAGGGCGGTCGCCTCGACGCCAAGGCTCTCGATGTGGATTTCGATCAGAGCGAGCTGTACCAGGGCAACTCGGTCTTGCGCGGGCAATCGCCGCAGAGCACCCGAGACAAGGACTGATGTGCCGCCGCGCCTGAGCACATCGGCGTGGCGCGCCGCCTGCGCCCTCGCACCCTCGGGTCGACCATGAAGAAGGCCCTGTGCTATTGCGGCAACGTCCACCCCGCCAAGGATCTGGACGAGCTGCTGGGCACGCTGGCCAGTGGCCCTGCCCTGGTGCGCGCGAGCCTCGGCCGCGAGCGACTGAGCTATGGCCTATGGCTCAGCGACACAGCGCTGCAGCGCAGCGCCTCAGAACAACACCGACGCCTGCGAGCGGCCCTCGATGAGCACGGCCTCGATGTCTGGACCATGAACGCCTTCCCCCTCGGCGATTTCCACGCGCCCGTGGTCAAGCACGCCGTGTATCACCCGCATTGGGGGCAACCCGAGCGCCTGCACTACACCCTGCGTGCGGCGGAGCTACTCGCCCAGCTTTTGCCCGAGTCGCGCCCCTACGGCAGCATCTCCACCTTGCCCATCGGCTACGGCAGAGACTTCGCGGATGCCGGTCAGCTTCGCCTCGCTCTCAACAACCTGCGCGCCGCCGCCCTGGGCCTGGCCGAGATCGAGAGCAAGAGCGGCAAGCACATACGCTTGTGCCTGGAGCCGGAACCAGCCTGCGTGCTCGAAACCGGGCGAGACGCCGTGCGCCTCTTCGAACAGCTACGCGCCGAGCACAGAGGCGAGGTCGAGCGCTATCTGGGCCTGTGCCTCGACACTTGTCATCACGCGGTGGCCTTCGAGGATGCCAACGCACTCCTCGATGAACTCGGCGCAGCCGACATCTGCATTGGCAAGGTGCAACTCTCCAGCGCCGTCGATCTCGATCCGCGTTCTGCTAGCGCGCGCAGCGCATTGCGTGCACTTGACGAGCCGCGCTTCCTCCATCAGGTGCGCGCGCAACTGTCCTCGGGCCAAGTCATCGGCTGCGACGACTTGCCGGAGAGCTCTGCGCTCGAAGCCGCCGAGCGCTGGCGGGTGCACTATCACCTGCCCATTCACCGCGAGCGCTATGGCGAACTGCACACCACTCGCGATTTTCTGGTCGCGATCCTGCGCCGCCTGCGAGCCGAGTCGCCGAGCACACACTTCGAGGTCGAGACCTATACCTGGGGCGTCTTGCCGAGCGCGGACCGCCCCTCCTCCCCCGAGGCGCTGGCCAGCTGCATCGCCGAAGAGCTGCGTTTTGCCGAAGGAGAGCTTGCATGAGCAATCGACTGGTCGTCATCAATGTCGTCGGACTCACCCCATCACTGATGGGTCCACACACGCCGCGCCTTTCCGCGCTGGCCAATGAAGGTTTCATAGCGCCCGTCGCGCCCATCTTGCCAGCCGTCACCTGCGCCGCACAGAGCACGATGATGACCGGCACCTTGCCGCGCGAGCACGGCGTGGTTGGTAACGGTTGGTACTTTCGCGAGACCGCCGAGATTCGCTTCTGGCTGCAGAACAATCAGCTGGTCCAGGGCGAGAAGGTCTGGGAGAGCGCGCGTCGCGAGCGGCCCGGCCTGCGCACTGGCGTGCACTTCTGGTGGTACAACATGTACTCGAGCGCCGAGCTGAGCGTGACGCTGCGCCCCATGTACCCGGCTGACGGTCGCAAGATACCGGCGCTCTATTCGCAGCCCGATCATCTGCAGCGCGGTCTGCAGGAGCGGCACGGCAGCTTCCCCATGTTCGATTTTTGGGGCCCCAAGAGCGGCATTCGCTCCTCACAATGGATTGCAGAGAGCGCTGCGGATCTCATCGCCCGCGAGCGCCCGGATCTCTTCTTCGTCTATTTGCCACACCTGGACTACAGCCTGCAGAAGTACGGGCCATCGGATCCCCGCATTGCCGAGGAAGTGCGCGCCATCGATGCCGTCGCCGGTCGCCTCATCGAATCGGTGCGCGCCGATGGCGCCGAGGTCATGGTGGTGAGCGAGTACGGCATTGAAGATGTGCAGTCCGCCATCGGCATCAATCAAGTCCTTCGCGACGCTGGGCACATCGCCGTGCGCGAGACTCTGGGCTGGGAGCTCCTC
>JAHEAK010000784.1 GCA_024642805.1 Kofleriaceae bacterium
GCCAGATGATGCTCTTGCCATCGCGTGTGTAGCGCGGATTTAGATTTGCCTGGGAGGTGAAGGTAAGGCGTCGGCCCTCGCGCCGCCCTCGTCGGAGAACGGCTTCTTCTTCCATAGCGTAGCGATCGCGTCGATAGGCTTTCCAGTCCTCGTGCAGTACGACGAAGTCCTCGCCGGTAGCTTGCTTGATCGATCGGTTGAGCCCGTAAGGTATGGGGTTGGACCCAAAGTTGTAGGACATCTCCGCGACCTTGTCCTCGCCGAAGCGATCGAAGATGTACTTGAGGAAGTTAGAGCCGTAGAGGTAGGCGGTATTGCCCTGTGGCCAGGTTCTAGGGCCATTGCTCATCTCGTCGAGCCCGCGCTCATCACCACTGAGCGTGGCCATGCGCATCAAGGTTCCAAAGAGAGCGTGGCGAAGGCGACCTCCCGAGGAGTGGCGCGACTCTTCGTAGGTAGCCAGGCCTTCGATGACCCAGCGCGGCTGGACCTGATTGGGTGCCCAGGTCTTGCCGATGACCTTGTTGACGTACTTTGCCAGGCCATCGATGTTGTCGAGATGCAGGACGTGGGCGTACTCGTGCATGACCAGCGCGTAGAGGAAGTCATCGTGATCGGCGAGATCGGACTTGCTGGGTGGTGCCGACGTGAACAGTCGTATCGAGTTGCGCGGCAACACGCTGGCGAAGCCATTGGTGCTGTCGGTGGTGTCATCGAGGACGATGAAGGTCTTGCCTTCGGGCGCGTGGCCCATCGCCGGCACCAGTTCCTGGTGCGCGCGCTCAGCGACCAGGGCCACTCGCTCGGCCACATCGTGCAGAGGCGCCTGGTAGCTAATGATGAAGTGTTCGCTCTCGACGGTGAACCAGGGCACGCGGCCATCGCCTGCCTGGCTGGCTCCGTGCAGGATGGCCAGGCTCGCCACGAAACAGCAAATGGCGATGAGCTGACGCACCGCCCGATTGTAGCGCACGATGGCCCTACTCCTCCAAAGGAGGCGAGGTGGGCATGGCATCGGTGGCGATAGCAGCCGCGCCCTGGCCTTGCCCACCGGGCGAGTGGCTCGGAGTGAACACGGCGGCGTCGGGCCACTGCAGTTCGACCTCTGCTGGGACGGCCTTCTTGCCACCACCGCACGCGCCCAGGTCGGCCAGCAAGAGCATCGCGAGCACGCCAAGGTAGAGCGGAGGGCGGCGCATCAGGTGGGCTCGTCGGCGCTCAGCGTCTCTGAAAAGGCGGTGACTGCGGCACGGATTTCCTTGGCGCTCGACAAGCTCGTCACCCGTTTGGCTAGCGCCTCCAGATCCGTGATGGTCGCCTTGCGGATGGATTCTTTGACGTCTGACATCGCCACCGCGTGCATCGAGAGCTGGCGTAGCCCCATGCCGAGCAACACCAGAGCCACGATGGGATCACCGGCCATCTCGCCACAGATCGACACCGGAACGTTCTGCTCGTTGGCCGCCGCGATGACGTTGGCAATCAGTCGCAAGATGGCCGGATGCAGCGGCGCGTACAGATACGAGACCAACTCGTTCATGCGGTCGACAGCCATCGTGTACTGAATGAGATCGTTGGTACCGATGGAGAAGAAGTCAGATTCGGTGGCGAGATGATCTGCGATCATCGCGGCACTCGGCATTTCGATCATGATGCCGACCGGCAAGTCCTCGTCGAAATCGACGCCTTCGGCGCGCAGCTCTTCCTTTACGGTCTCGAGGAAGTTGCGGGCAGCGCGCAGCTCCTCCATGCCCGAGACCATCGGGAACATCAGGCGCATCTGGCCCGCGCTCGACGCACGCAAGAGACCGCGCAGCTGGGCACGGAAGACCGGTCGCATCGACTCGGTCAGGCACAGGCGTAGCGAGCGCAAGCCGAGGGCCGGATTGGCCTCATCGTGCTGCTCTACGAGTTTTACCGATATTTTATCCGCGCCCAGGTCGAGTGTTCGAAAGGTCACCGGTCGCCCAGCCATGGCCTCCAGGACACTGAGCGCATAGCGGTAGTGTTCCTCCTCCGTCGGCACGCCCTCACTCGCCATGAACTGGTACTCGGTGCGAAAGAGTCCCACGCCCTGGGCGCCGTGCGAGAGCGCACCGGTGGCCTCGTCGAGATGATCGAGGTTGGCGAGCAGCGTGATGGGCGTACCGTCTTTGGTGACCGCCGGTTCGCCACTGCGAGACATGCGTACGATGCCGGCGGCGATCTCGACGCGAGCTTGCTCACGATAGAAGGTAACCGTCTCGGGATTGGGATTGATGATGACGACGCCACGCGTGCCGTCGACGATCACCAGATCATCGCGGCCCACATGCAGCGACAGATCCTCAGTGCCGACAACCGCGGGCGTGTCGTACCCCCTGGCGATGATCGCGGTGTGCGAGGTCTTGCCTCCGACGTCGGTGGCGATGCCGGCGACGGCTGCGCGATAGAGAATCGCGGTATCCGCCGGACTAAGGTCGTGGGCGATGACGATGGCGTCGGGTGGTGGCGTGACCCGCGAGTCTCGACCGAGCAGATTGCGCAAAACCCGCTCGCCAACGAACTCGACATCACTGCGACGCTCGCGAAAGTAG
>JAHEAK010000154.1 GCA_024642805.1 Kofleriaceae bacterium
GTGACTGACATTGGCAGTGATGGAATCACCTGGAAGTTTTGCTCCTCTGCTGGCGCGTGTTTTTACAATCAGACCGGCAGCAGTTCGGGGGGCGGCTCGGCGATCGTTGAAGCAGCGGCCTTCTCAGCTACCGACGGTGAAGTTCTCGCCACGCCGACGGTAGATGCCACGGCCTACTCCAAGGTCGTGCTGTCCTTCGATCAATATTTTTACAAGTGGTTTGCCTGCAACGATGCTGGCTTCATCGAGATCAAGAGCGGTGCGACGACCTCGCGCATCGATACGCTACTCGAAGTCCACAAGGGACACGCCGAGTACGATATTTCCGCGCAGGCCGCCGGCAAGAGCTTCTCGGCACAATTTGTCTACGATGACGAAACCGTCGGCAGCGACTGCAACGCGCAGTCCTGGCAGATCGACGACATCATCGTCCGCGCGCTGTGACGGCGGCGGCGCGTAGCGTGGGTCCCCAATAGGCGGGCGTGAGAGCATTGTAGCTCGAGAAGGCCATGGCAATCGGAACATCGAAACTGTCAGAGCTTCTCGAGGAGCTGAGCTCAATAGGGCGTGGAAGGAGCGCGCGTGTCGTCCTCTTGGTCTTCATGCTCAGCGCATGCGCCAGTCGGACGAGACGAGATTGGGCTGAGCCACAGCGGCTTGGTCACGGTAGCTGTCCACGACTCGTCGTTGCTCCTGATGGCAATGCGATTGCGATGTGGATCGACGGCGATGGATCCTCGCGTAGCATCTGGGTCGACCATTTCGACATCGATAGCGGCTGGGGCGATCCAGAGCTGCTGTACGAAGCGGAACTCGACGCAGCGCCACTGACAGAGCAACTGGAGTTGGCGACCAATGCGCAAGGGCAGGCCATCGCGGTCTGGCTCTGGACTTGGAGCACTAGCCCGGATGACCGAGGGGCTGCGGAAGTTTGGAGCCTTGGTCTCGAGCCCGATACCGGCTGGGGGCCGGTGGCTCTACTCAATCGCGCAGCGGACGAACAAGCCGTGCAGTTACGCCAGATCTCAGCAGGACTCGCCGATGACGGTACCGCGACGGTCGTGTTCAGCACGCGCCCACAAAGCACGCAATCCCTCTGGGTGACCCGACATACTGCGACCGCGTTGGATTGGAGCCCGGCGGAAGCTCTCTTCGAAGGGGGAGCCGGTTTACGAACCCTCAGTGCTGCCACCGGGCCCGGGGGCGACACCATGATCGCGTGGGCTGACTCCTCGTTGAGCGGATGGGTGGCGCACATCGAGGCGGCACAAGCGCTACCTGAGGCCGAAAGGCTAAGCGAGCTGCGCGAGCCCTTTGTGTTAGCGAGCGGTGGTGACGGCTCCTACGTCTTGGCCTGGCAGTCGGGGTCTGTGCAGACCAAACGCTTCGATCCTGAACAGGGATGGGCGCAAGCGATCGAGATTGATTCCGAACAGAGCGATGCGCTAACTGTGCCGGCGCTGGTTGTAGATGGTTACGGTCGAGGACTCTCTGCCTGGGCCACGTTTCAAGGCATGGGCGGAGGGAATGCCCGAGGGGGCGCTCTCTATGCCAGTCGCGTCAATGACGAAGGTACTTGGCAAGCTCGCGAGCCGATTGCATTGGACGCCAACGCCCCCAGGCTCGCCATCAATGACACAGGTGATGCCGTGGCGATGTGGTGGCGCAGTGGGGACTTCAGTGTGTGGTCGAGTCGGCAGCTCACAGGCGAGAGCTGGAGCAAGCCGGAAGCAATTGCCGACTTGAGCTCGGCAGCTTTCTCTGTGGGGATGGACTCGCAGGGAAACTCGATGCTCTTGGCGAGCACCGTAGATGGCGAAATCTTCGCTAGCCGCGCCCTCCGCTGAGCAGTTGCGAGGGCGTCCCTGCCACGAGTCTGGTCCAGGCCTGGTCCGGACCTGGTACAGGGGGACGCTCATGTTTGCGCTGTAGAAACAAGTACATGGTGCTGGCACCCTCACTGCAATGTCTGGCGTCGTCGACACGTTGTCGACCCTTTATGACCCCCGGAGAAATGCAATGAAACGAATCCCCACCCTGATGACCCTGGCACTTGCCTGCACTCTTCCCGCTAGCGCGATGGCTGGTACGTACTACGAGCCGACCCCGATGGAAGCCTACTTAGGCGACGCGCCCGACGCCCAGCAGCCATGGATCTCAACGACGAGCGGCGCATTACAAGGCGAGCACCTCAATATTCACGGCAGCAGCACCGACTCCTTTGGCAATGATTGGTGGGGCGGCTCGTATCGCGCTGACTACCAAATGTGGGATTGGGAAAGCAACGACACCCACAACATCGTTGGTGGTGCAACACTACGAGTCAACGCGCAGATCTTTCTGACCAACCGCGAGGCAGCCAATGTCAGCGTCGGCGCTCACAACTTCGGCTCCAACGTCGTGAACGGGTCCGTCAAGGTCGCCGGCAAGACCCTGCGCAACTGGTTCTATACCGATCAGAGTCTTCAAGAGGTGTACCAGAAAAACACCGTATTCTTCGATAGCTCGAAGAGCTTCGGCCTCGGACCTTTCTCGGTGTCCTTCAAGGCAACCGCCAGCGGCAACGTTCGCGTCGAGCCGAACATCTCTATGCAGGGACTGAGGGCCACCATCAACGTCACACCATCGGCACGGGTGAACGTCTCGGGTCAGGCCGGCATCAACTTGTGGTTGGCCAGCGCATCGGTCGAGGGCTCGCTCTCTCCACTGATCGAGGCAAAGATGCCAACGACCTCGTTCCTGCAAGTTCGTCCTGGCCAGGCTCCGTGCTTCAGGGCGGACGTCGACCTGCAACTCACTACAGCAAAGGGACAGATAAAGATCATTCTCAACTATCTGATCGACAGCTGGACCAAGGTCATCGCTAGCTGGAACGGTAAGACAACCAACTATGAGCTTCTCGGCGTCGGGCAAAGCTGCATCTCGGTAGTACCGGGGTTCTCACTGCTATAGCGATCGCAGCGCTTTTGTAAACGACAAGAACCCAAGGTTGAGAAGCCGGAGGCGCGGCGAGTCCGCGTCTCCTTTTTTTTTGGAGAACATTTCAATGAGAACCCCGTATCTGATAGCAAGCACCCTGATCGCAGCTGGCCTGTACTACCTTTGGCCCGCTTGCTCTGCGACCAGCACGAACATCTCCTTGGCACACGCCCCGGCAAGTGAGCCAAGAAGCGACGCCGATTCTCTAGAGCTCTTTGGCTCGAAGAAGCAAGTAGCCGACCTTGGCGTCTGGCGGCGCTACTCGCTCGATTTTCGCGCCGCGGCGACCTTCGACCCCGACTCTGTGAACGCGCGAAGGGTTGAACTCTCGGTGCAAGGGCAGTGGAAGGCGACCCGCAGTGGGAACGACTTGTACGAGTTGCAGGTGGAGCATGCCCACGTCGAATTGGCCGGTGCCGATCAGAGCGCGCTCGAGATCGAAGCTGCCCTCGAGCACCCTCATTACATGCGCCTCGATTCCTCCGGGCACATCACTGAATTCTTCACGAGTGCCGACACCGACCCCGCAACCTGGCGTGTCTGGTTTGCCATTGCCTCGTACATGCAGTTCTCTCCAGGCGAGGGGGATGAGTGGACCAGTGCAGAGTTGGATCCGGCGGGCGAGTACGCGGCCGAGTACGCTCGCGTTGGCGCCGATCAGTACGAAAAGCGCAAGCTGCAGTACCTGCGAGTCCGTGCCGATGGTGGCTGGGTGCCTCAGCGCGAGCTCAATCTCGGAATTGACGGCGTTACGCAGGTGACTCGCCGCGGCCACGGACTACCACAAACGGTGCAGGGCAGTGAGACCTCCTGGACGGAGTCCAAGAGTGCTCTGGTTGCTGTCTCTGTTAAGACGGATGTCAGCCTGAGTCTGAGTGAATCGGGTGTCGATGACGATGCTGTGCATCGTTTCGAAAAGGTACGCGCAGGCCTAGTCGCAGGACTCGATGCGCCAGCCAGCTCGCTGCAGCCCTCCGGGCCCCGCCGCAGCTTCGCGGCGCTTGTAGAACAACTCGACGCGGGTATCGAATCGCCATCCCTGCTCATCGAGGGCTTTGCGTTGGCGCTCGCCCACGAACCCGATGCCATTGGCAAGGTGCTGGAGCTTTTGCGCAATGAGCCGGAGCGCGATCCTGGAAACGTGCTCCTGGCGGCGCTTGGCAGCGCGGGCACGACCGAAGCGCAGTCGGCCCTTCGTGAAATCGCCCAAGACTCGAGCGTCTCCGACATGATAGCCAGCGAGGCTATCGTCGAGATGGGAAGGACCTTACAGCCGAATGAAGCCAGCATCGCTTTGCTCATCGAGACGGTCGATGACCCGAGGCCGATGTTCTCGAGCACTGCGGCGCTCTCTCTTGGCAACGCCGTCGATCATCTGGGTGCAAGCGAGAGTGGCAAGTTGGCACTGGCAAAACTGCTGGCTAAGCTCGCCGGCGCACGTAGCACGGGAGATACGCTCGACGTGTTGGCGGCTCTGGGCAACAGCGCCTCGCCCGATGCGTTGCCAGCCATTACTCCTTTTCTGCACGCAGCCAATGAAGACCTGCGCAGCGCCGCGGTCGATGCCCTCAAACTGATACCCGACCAGACTGTAGCTGGGCTCATCTCGGAAAGACTCTCGCTCGATGATGCAACCGTAGTTCGCGCGCGGGCTGCCTATGCCATGGGATACCGCACAGGAAGCCTTGCCTTCGAGTCTCTGGCAAGTTCGCTGCGACGAGAGGACAACGTCGAGGTTCGAGGCGAAGCTCTGGCTTCCGCGGCACAGGTGGGGGCTGGAAGCCCGCAGGCGCAGGAGCTCTTGCAATGGGTCGCGGAACATGATGCCAGCGAGAAGCTCCGTGCGCGGGCCCAGCAGTTGCTCTAGCTGCTGGGGACGAATGGCAACAATGGCACGGCGTCTGCGCTCGGCGGGCCAGTAGATCTGAGTTGTTCCTTCGTTACTCTGCGCGGAATTCCTGAGCTTCTACGCCGTGGCGCTCGAGTAAGCGCCGCACTTGCGACCTGGAAGTGTTCATATCGCGGGCCATCGCACTCAGATTGCCCTGGTGGGCTTGCAAAAGCTCGACGAGCCGAGTCTTGGTCGGCTCCTCGCGCTTTTCTGCGGCTTGACGAGGCGCTGCCATGACCACGTCCGGAAGATGTGCTGCGTCGATGATGCCAGCATCGCAAAGGGCCACCGCGCGAGCGATGGCCTGCGCCAATTCGCGGATGTTGCGCGGCCACTCATAGCGGAGCATGGCGTTGGCAGCTTCGACGGTGAAGCGGAGGCGCTTGGGATCCACCTCCTCCATTCCCGTGAGCAGGCGCGCGCACAACAAGCCGAAGTCCTCGGGGCGGTCTTTGAGAGCGGGCAATACCATCGTGTGACCCGAGAGTCGGGCTAGTAAGTCCTCTCGAAAGCGCTTGTCAGCGACCATTTGCTCGAGATCGCAGTGACTGGCAGCGACCACACGCAGGTCGACGGCCGTTGGTGTATCGGCACCAACCGCCAACACCTCGCGTTCCTGTAACACGCGCAAGAGGGCGGTCTGGGCAGCAAGAGGCAGTTCGCCAATCTCGTCAAGAAAGAGTGTGCCGCCGTCGCTAGTGCGCACGAGACCCGCTCGATTCTCCGTGGCGCTCGAGAATGCCCCTTTCCTTGAACCGAAGAGTGTGGCCTCGACGAGGCCTGCGGGTATTGCGCCACAGTTGACGGATACGAAGGGGCCGGGCCGACCGGATGCTCGGTGGATTTCGCTGGCGACCACCTCCTTGCCGGACCCCGTTGGTCCCGAGAGCAGAATAGTGAGTTTGCCGCGGGCCACTTTGCCAAGCGATGCGAACTGGGCGGCCAAGTTGGCGTTGAAGGTCGTGAAGCCAGTGCTGGTCTCTGCACTGATCTCCACAGGCTGGCCCTGCTCAGCCACCGCGCACGGCATCTCTTCGCAGACAAGCCACAGGGTGCTTCCCGTGCGCAGGATGTCACCCGAGCACAGGAGGCGCTCGACGATGCGCTCATCGCCAACAAAGGTGCCATTCTTGGACGTCTCGTCGCTCACCCGCCACTCTTCGCCGGTGCGCCGCAGGCGAGCGTGCGAGGATGACATGGAAGCATCGGGCTGGCGCAGCACGAGCAGCTTGCGATCGCCATCGGAGATGCGCTGCATGGAGCGCCCCGGTCCTCGGCCAATCAGAATCTCGTCGCATCCCGAGAGGGGCGCGAAGGACGGCAGGGCCAGGGGATCGCTGCTGCACCAGAGCTTTAGCAGTGCCGGCGCGCGCGCGCCTCTCGGGCTTGGCGTCGCCTTGCGAATCGATTGCGTCTGCGTGCTACTCACGAGGCTGGACTATGGGGAAATCACCGAGCCTGTGCAACGGAATTCAGAGCCCGGTCTGGGTGCTTTCGACTTGTACCCCAAGTCGTTGTGCCCGCTGCAAGACGGGCTCACCCAGCTGTCCCGAGCAGGCGGCAACGAAATCGCGGGCCAGCGCGCCCCCACTTTGATAGCGCTCGTCGATTCGCTTGGCCAAGCCTATAGTTAGCACCGCATCGACCTGCGCGCCCAACTCGGCACGCCAAAGAGAAGGCGGCGGCGGATGGTGACTGACGATGTCGTGGATCGCTGCCAGGGTGTCGGATTTCTGAAACGCCGGGTGCCCAGTGGCTGCCCGATACAGAATAGCTGCAAAAGAAAAGACGTCAGATGCGGGGCCGATTTCTGTCAACTGGCCGAGGGCCTGTTCAGGGGACATGTAGCCGATGGTACCGATCATGGCGTTGGAGCGCGTGAGTGAGTACTCCATCGAGTCGATAGCCTTGCTCATACCGAAGTCGAGCAAGCGCAGTTGGTGTTGGCCGGGTCCTCTCTGGTTGAGAAAGATGTTCTGCGGTTTGAGATCGCGGTGCACGATCTGAGCAGCGTGAGCGGCGTCGAGAGCCGCAGCGATGTCGGTGGCCAAGACTGCCAGTTCGTCCATGGGCAGCGGGCCGCGCCGTTTCATGTGGGCCGCCAGATCCTCTCCGCGCAAGAGCTCCATGACGAAGTAATGAATCTGCGCGCTAACGTCGATACCCATGGCTTCGACCGGCGCGGTGTGGTGTGCCGGTATCCTCTTGATGAGCTCGGCTTCGCGGCGAAAGCGCTCGCCGAAGTCTGTGTCGCAGACAAGGTGTGGATGCAAGACCTTGATTGCTACTTCGTGTTCGTCGGCGACACGGAGTGCCGTGTACACCTCGCCAAAACCGCCAACGCCGAGCCGCTCCCCGACAGCGTACTCGCCATCGAGCATCGTGCCGGAGAGCCGACCGCGATTGGCTTGCCCGCCCAGATCGGCCACCTGCTTGCGCGCTGCTGCCAGTGCTTCGTCACTTGCATGCAGCTTGTTCATGACGCTGTTCGTGGCCACGAAGGTGAGCAGGTAGACCAGGAGCAGCGACGAGAGCACGATGAGCCGATACTCCGCTAGCTCATAGATGCCACTAGCAGGGCTCAGGAACAGGGCTTCCGGGCGCAAGAATCCTAGGGATTCGAGTGTGAAACAGCTGATATGCAGAAGCGCCATGAGCGATGCAGCGATCGCCCCCGCCGAATACCCAAAATACATGCGATAGCAGGCGATGATGACGGCACCGGTAATCAAGAAGTAGGAACTCAGGCTGCCCGTGGCCTGAATCCACACCATGGTGGTGGTGGTGGTGGCTGCAATGAGGACGGCCAGCCAGCGCGTGTGGTGGAAGCGCGGCATGCGCGCCATGGCGATCGAAGCAAGCGCGCACGCGCTCAGAGTCGGAATGTTGATCCATGCAAAGTGCCGAGCGACTTGGTGGTCAATCTGTGTGCTCCGGGAGAGCATTGCCACGATGGTTAGGTCGAAGAAAACTGCCAGGGCCAGCAGCCCGCCATGCGTTCGCAGGCCGCTCGTCCACTGTGCCTTCGACAGGCGCTCGCTGTAGATGGGGCGCCACAGTGCTCGCCGTAGGGTCGAACTCAGCATGGGGCGCGACTATACGGCAAAGTTCCGAGCGAAGTAGGCGGCTTCTACGGCAACTGCCCATCCCTATGGCAGGCGTACTCCTAGAGTCGGTGCACCAGCCCTACGCGAAGGCGGAGCGCTCGTCGGAGCTATGGCGCGCTGACCTGCGCGCTTAGGCGCCTGAAATGGAACTAGTCTTAGCTTCTCGCGCAGGATGTCGGCGAAGCGCTCTTTCGCTCGCCATGGCAAGCGTGGCCCTACTATGCCCAGGCAAGGCTTGCGAAGTGTTGAGAGCCAATCATTGCGTGAACGACGATCTGGTGGTTGTCCAGGATGGAGCTTTCGTGTCGAAAGCACGAATGGGTCGCGACGCGCAAACCCTTGTCGAGACAACAGAAAAAATCCGAGCAGATCTGTTGGTGACAAGAATTTACCTTTTGTGTACAGGGCTAGCTTCCGACCTAAGTGTCGACAGTTACGGACTTTCCCCTAGGGGGGGCTATTGCAAAGCTCAACAATCTTGCGCGCTTCACCCGCAAGCTTCGATTACTTGCACCCGCAAGCCGAGTTGGACCTAAATGCAGCTAAGCGAGGTCCCCCATGGCTATTGAAACCAAGGCAAAGACAAAGACCGACACAACGACCGAGACGAAGGTCAAGGCCAAGACACCTGTCAAGACCAAGACCAAGACGGTACGCAAGAGCGTAGCGGCCAAGACAAAGGCCAAGACAAAGGCCAAGACGCGGGTCGCTAAGAAGAAGTCTGATTTGAGCGAAGACGGGCTCATCGACAAGCCTGCTTCGAAGAAGCGAGCGACACGGACGAGCGCCAAGAAGAAGCGCCCGGCCGAGGAGGTGGCGATCGCAAGCGAGAGCTCTAGCGCTGCCGAAGAGTCGACGATCGTGGAGCCGATGGCCGTGGAGCCGATGGCCGTGGAGCCGATGGCCGTGGCGCCGATGGCCGTGGAGCCGATGGCCGTGGAGCCGATGGCCGTGGAGCCGACCCTCGCGGATGCCACCCTGGTAGATCCGCCACGTCTCGATGCACCGAGCTATGCCGCCCTGGCCATCGCAGATACGACAAGCGATGAATTCGCGGTCGTCGATGAGGACATCCTCTCGGAGAGTGTGTCGCTGCAGGAAGCAGCCAATGCTCAAGAGGCGCTCGAGGCGTTCGAGGCTCAAGAGGCGAGCGAGGCGAGCGAGGCAATCGAGGCAATCGAGGCTATCGAGGCTATCGAACCTATCGAACCTATCGAAGCGACGAGGCTGGCGTCGATCGACCAAGCGAGCGAGGGCAGCACGAGCAGCCTTGCCGAGCGCCTGGCTGCACGCCAGTCCAAGCCAAAGACGCCCACAAAGCGCAAGCCGCTATTGGCGGCGACTGCAACTCTCAAGACGAGCTGGCAAAGAATCCCACGCTGGTCGAAAGTGGCCCTGCCGCTGGGCGTCGCAGTGGTGATGGCACTCTATCTAACGCTGCCCGGCCATTCCGAGCAGCACAAGGGGCATGTGAGCAAGCTCAG
>JAHEAK010000785.1 GCA_024642805.1 Kofleriaceae bacterium
AAAAACCGTCCTCGAAAACATCACCTTTGTCCTGCGGATCCACGGGGTGCCGCCGAAGGAGTCCAACCGCCGGGCGCAGCAGGTCCTCAAACGCCTGGGTCTGCAACACCGCCAAGGCGCTCTGCCCGACGCACTGTCAGGCGGCGAACAACAGCGGGTGGCCATCGCCCGCGCGTTGGCCTATCAACCCCGACTGATCCTCGCCGACGAGCCCACCGGTAATCTCGACGCCGATCTGGCCTCCGAGTTGCTGAGCCTGTTGTGTGACATCAACTACCAGGGGGCGACGGTCCTGGTGGCGACTCACGATCACGCGATTCTCGAATCAATCCCGGCCCGTGCCCTGGTGCTGCACCAGGGACGAATCCATTACGACGGGATGTGGCCACCGTGATGCAGCACGCCCTCAACGAAGGGCTGCTCCTACTGCGCCAACGGGCGGGGGTCAGCGCGGTGCTCGCGCTCGCCCTGGCAGTACCGATTGCGCTCGCCGGCTTGGGGCTGGCGGTCAACCGCTGGCTCGTTCCGGTGGCCGAGCTTTCGGGGACAGAGAACTCAATTGCGGTCCTGCTCCATCCCAAGCTCGACGTCGACGAGCGGCAGCGGTGGGTGACGGCTCAGTCGACGGCGCACCCCGATTGGACTATCACCGAGGTCTCCCCCGAGGAGCTGGTTCGCCGCTTGCGGAGGTGGTTTCCCTATCTCGAGGACCTGGTCGGTACGGGCGACGCTTCGATGCCGCCCCTGATCGAGGTCGCGACGGCCGACCTCGAGTCGTTGGTGGCGCTGGAGGGCCAACCCGAGGTGCTGGCGGTCGGACCCCAGTCCTCAGTGCAACAGCTGCTGGGCCAGGTGGCGCGCCGGTTGTCGTGGACGGTCGCGATTCTCAGCGCGGTTCTGCTCGCCGCCGCGGTCCTGCTGGCCGTGGTGTGGGTCCACCTCGAACTCTATCGACACTCTGACGAGGTCACGATCATGCGGCTCGTGGGCGCCACGGAGGGGACCATCCGCGGGCCGTTCGTGGTCGCAGTTGGCGTCAGCGGAGTGGTAGCAGGGGTGGTCGCGGTCGGTGGTTCGTTGGCGGCGGCGGACAGACTGACGCGCATGGTCACGGTGCTGGGGCTTCCGGAAGTCGTCGTTACGCCGGGGATCGTAGCAATGCAGCTGATCGTTGCCATCATGCTGCCGGTAGCGGCCGCCGCTTTCACGCTGTCCCGTCACGCGGCTGAAGAATTCGACGGCTGACCCGCTCTCCTCACCGGTGTTCGACTGCGGCCGGCGATGGCATCCTACCCAGACGTGGTTTCTCACCTTGGGGGTTCTCAAAGGGCTGCAGAATACGTCTCCGCGCCCCACGGAGGGAAAGCCCGACTGGCCACGGCGCGTCGCGCCCTCGTCACGAAAGCTGGTGAGAAGAGCCGGCAAAAAAAGCGGCCCCTGAGGGCCGCTCGAAAAAATTGTTTTGAGACCGTCTCAACGACAACGGTCGGCGTAGTCCTTTTCGAGGGTCGGCAGCTGCTCCTGCAGCAGCTTGGCGTTGTCTGCGTCGCCGAGCTTCTCGAGCTCCGTGACCTGCATCTTCAGCGCATCGATCTTGCGTTTGAACTCGGCACACTCCCGGTCGGCTGCCGCGTTCTGTGAGGCGCTTTCCTGTTTCGTCTTCATCTGGCTGACCATGCTGGAGTTGCCGGCATTCTGATACCACTGGATAGCCTGGTCGTAGTTCTTCATCTTGTCGTAGACGTAGCCGCCCTGGTTGTAGATCTGGGTGCGGACCTTGTCCGTCGGTTTGAGCTTGATCGCCTGCTGAAGATCGGCGACCGCCGCGTTGAGTTGGCCGGTCGAGGTCTTGCACTGCGCAAGGTAGAAGTACACGAGCGCGTTGTTCGGTTGTTGAGCCTTGGCCTTGTCAAACCAGCTTTGCGCCTTTTCATAATTCTTGGCTCCGAGCCAGGCTTCTCCGGCGAGGAGTTGATGGTCAAAGGTCGGGAAGCTGGAAGCGAGACGCTCCGCCACCTGCGCGGTCGAGGTGTAGAGCTGCCCCTTCTGTGACTCCGAATTCGTCCGTCGCGCTGCCACGATGCCGGCGCGGACGGCGTTGCGGCCGCTGGATTGGTCCTTGGGATCGAGCTCGAAGGCCTTGGAAAACGCGGTGAACGCCTGGGCATCGTCGCCATTGGAGTTATAGGCCGCTCCCAGCGCCTGCTGCAGACGCGCGTTTTTGGAATCCCCCTTGGCCTGGGCGTTGAGGACGCTGATGGCCTCGGTCGGGCGATTGGTCTTGGTCGCGGCCTGGGCGAAGAGCAGGGCGTAGTTCGAGCGATTGGCCGCGTCCACCGAGCTGATAGAGAGCGGTTTGAGCAGCTCGTAGGCCTTCTGGTACTGGTCGGC
Organism: Kofleriaceae bacterium; assembly: GCA_024642805.1. Classification (GTDB taxonomy): domain Bacteria; phylum Myxococcota_A; class Polyangia; order Haliangiales; family Haliangiaceae; genus NORP324. Next base: position 2,392 of record JAHEAK010000785.1, read on the forward strand.
CTGGAGGAGGGCCTGGCCGAGAGCGATCTTGTACGACGACTGGGCTCCGTCGAGGTCGACCGCCTTGCGAAGGCTGGCGATGGCCGGGCTGAGCTGTCCGAGGGCCCGCTGCGACACGCCGAGCATGTAGTAGGCCCCGGCGTAGTCCGGGTTGGTCTTGGTGACCTCCTCGAACTCCTTG
>JAHEAK010000786.1 GCA_024642805.1 Kofleriaceae bacterium
CTCGGTGCCCATGGCGATCCGGCCCATCATCGAGAATTGCATGCAGCGCTCCCCGCTCTTGCGTCCCAAGAGCGCGGACGAGGTCATCGCCAGGCTTCGAGAGAGTCTGCCCAAGCTTCAGCGCGATCGTCGGCGCACCTCGTCCTTCAGCGCGACGATGCGTTACGGCGACAAGAATTCGCGGCTCGAAGAGATCGATGCCTCGAAAAAGGATCAAAGTGTCGGCAACGATCTGATAGCTACCGTTGATCGCATCTTGCAGAAGCATGGTTATGTCCTGCGGCGCTCGATGGGCCGCGTCAAAGGCCACGCCATCTTCACCGCGACACCGGATCCGGAACTGGTGGCCGCAGGTCGCTTCCCCGACGTCAACGCCTATCCCAAAATCGTCACCGCGCTCGACTTACAGGGCGAGCCCAATCGCAGTGCCATCGTCGAGAGCTGGACGGCGCGCTATTTGCCCGCGCTGCGCAAAGCTCGCCAGGGGCTGATGACGCCGCTGCATCGTATCGTCTACGACGCAGAGAGCTCGCTGCTCTTGTTACTCAGCGAGCAGGTCGAGGATGCTCGTTTTGGCCAGCACCTGGCCGGCCAGACTCTCGAGCTAGAGGAGGCCTTTGGCCTGGGCTACCTGGTCTGTCAGCAGGTCAAGCGTCTGCACGAAAACGGCCTGGCTCACAACAACATCTGTGCCGAGGCGCTGCTCTTCAAAGGTATCCGCCAGAGTCGGCGCGTGCATCCGGCCATGGTCGGCATCGTCTCACCGAGCGAAGACCCCATGGACATGCAGCGCGACGTCGGCAAGCTGGCCGAGCTCTTCGCCTCGTGGATATCGGAAGCTGCGATCACGGGCGCCGATCCGCTGGTGCGTGCGCGCTTAGAGGTCATCGTCCACGATCTGGCGGCTATCGCCAAAGACCCCAGTACGCAAAACTCGGTCGCGCACATCATCGAGCTGTGTGAAGACGGGCTCTCGGCTCTCGACTTCAACTTCGGTGTGCTGCGCGAAAATGGCGGTGACATCCATGCCTACGCGCTGCTCTTGATTAGCCATTCGCTCTACGGACGACTCTGGGCCTAGCTCTGGGCCTAGCTCTGGGTGTAGCTCTGGGCCTAGCTCTGGGTGTAGCTCTGGGCCTAGCTCTGGGTGTAGCTCTGGGCCTGATCGCACCGGCCAGTTCCGAGAGTGACTAGCTTGCCTGCTTGGTCACGCGCACCCAGGGAAGTGCGATTTCGGTCTTCCCTTCGATGAGCTCTGCCATGGTGAATTCGCGATGCCCGCGGAGATTGTTGATCAGCACCTGCACGGTGAAGATTGGCCCCCAGGGCAGTCCCCACCAGCCAAGGAGCAGCGACACGAGAGAGCAAGCGGCATGGGTACGCCGTGCCGATGGGCCGCCAACCACCACGATACCGCTCGGCAACTTGAAGGAGACAATCAAGAAGGACAGCGCCGTGTGGTACACGCGCAGGCGGGTTGCGTAGCTAAGCGGCTGGCCCTTGTAGTTGGCGGTGCCGGAGCGAATCGAATCGACGTTGGCCGTCACGTAGGTCGCGAAGTCTCGCTGCGCTCGGTCTTTGTTCTGGAAGAAAGCGAAGCCAGCGAAGCTCAGGCCGGCGACGGCGAACTGAATGATCGAGTCGGCCATGGTGGCCTCACCCTTGGTGATGTTGACCACGAAGCCGAGCAAGAAGAGCGCTCCCAGCACGGGCAATAGATACACGACCCTGGACATCAAGTGAGCATAGGTCTACGGGCGGCCACGACACCAGTGTTTTGCAGGAGCGAGTTTGTCTCGCGAGCTAGTACGAAGAAGCCCGCTAGCGAGCCCGCCTAGGGCTTCTCGGGCCACTTGTGCCTGGGATAGCGGCGCATTAGTTGTGTGCGCAAGGCCGGGTAGTGGCGCTCCCAAAAACCGAGCAAATCGGTGGTGACCTGCACGGCGCGATAGTTAGGAGCCAACAGGTGCATGACCAGGGGCACCCGACCTTCGGCAACGCTCGGGCTGGTCTTGAGTCCAAAGAAGTCCTGCAAGCGGCTCTCAATCCATGGATCGCGATCGCTCTCGTAGTGCACGGGAACACGGGCGCGACCGGGCAGACTGATGTGCGTGGGCGCAAAGCGATCGAGTGCCTGTCGCTGCTCTTGCGAGAGGGACCAGTGCACGGCCTCGACGAGGGAGCTGCTTTTGAAATCGCCGAGGCGAGTGGGCGTATCGACGGTTGCGAGCAAAGCATCGACCACGTAGGCGCTGTCCAGCGCCGGCCACTCGAGGGTTTGGAAACGATCGGCCACGAACTGGTAGCGCAAGCGGTAGGCCTCGAACTCGCCGCTGTCCCCAACATCTTGCAGCCTGCCGTCGATCAGGGCTTGTCGCAGTGCGCGTGCAGCTGCCGGTCCATCCATGCGCCTCGGATCGACGATGCGCTCTTCGTCGATAGGGATATCACCGTAGTAAATGCCCGTGCGTCTGATGACTCGCTGCTCCGCTGCCAGGTACTCGTGCTCGTCGACCTCGCGAAGGCCGGGCATGTCGAGCAGCCAGCTGGGATCGATGGCGCTCGCGACTC
>JAHEAK010000787.1 GCA_024642805.1 Kofleriaceae bacterium
CGCGAAGCCAACCTCGAGTCCACGGTTGCCATGACCGAGGATGTGCTCATCGAGCTTGGCCACTTTGTGAACGACTGCCGTCGACTTCGCACGGGCAGCGCCCAGTCTTGGACTCTGCGCAAGGGCTCCTCCACCATCCTCATCGATCTGGTCGAGCACCCCGATGGCTACCGCGTGCGCGTGTCGGCAACCGTGATGACTCTCGATCCGCGCGTCGATCGCCGTGCCCTCTTCGAGCGCCTCTTGCGCCTCAACGCGGTGGAGGTCACTGGCGCCGCCTTTGCCCTGCAAGGCGAGCGCGTGCTCTTACTCTCTGAGCGCAGCACCCTCGACCTCGATCGCAGCGAGCTGCGCGACCTGGTCAGCGTGGTTCGCAACTTTGCCGACGACTACGACGACAAGCTAGTCGAAGAGTTTGGCGGCAGCCTAGGCAGCTTGCGCGACGACGAGTAAGCGCCGGCCTTGGCACCGCAAAGCGCGCACCAAGAGGGGCGCGCACGGTTGCGCCCAGGACCGAAGTCGGCAAGGCCAGTGGCGTCACCGGCTCCACTGGCGGCAGCGCCCTCGGGCTAGCTTGCGTTGGCGCGCCCGGACGGACCTTCTTCGAGGCCAAAACCGGTGATGAGGTTCGGGCAGACGGTCAGCGACTCGTGGGTTTCCAGCACATTGCCCTGGGAGTCTTCAAGTCTTGCACGAGAAAGGGTGACCAGTTGCACCTGTCCCTCATTGGGGCGGCAGCTGCTGAGATAGCCGACGATGCGCGCGCCCGTGTCGTACTCGATGACGATACGGTGGCTAATCATCTCGCGGATCCTGCTGTAGTCGGGCATGTGCGGAATCTATATCATGGCTGCATGGCTTCCGGAATCCGCTGCGCCCTACCGACGACGCTGACCCTCATTCGCCATGGCGAGAGCCAGGCCAACGTCGATAAGTGTTTCGGCGGCCACAGCCCGACGCCGCTCACCGAACTTGGCCGGGACCAGGCCAGAAAGACCGCCGCCCACCTGGCCCGCAAGGCCAAGGCCGGCCAGAAGATCGTCCTTTACTCCAGCGATTTGCCCCGCGCCATGCAGACGGCCGCCCCCATTGGCGAGGCCCTTGCCCTGGAGGTGGTGGCGGAAGCTGGCCTTCGCGAGCGCAGCGTTGGCGAGCTCGATGGCCAAAGCTTCGACTACGCACAAAGGGTGCGGCCCGAGTTGTGGGAGGGACTCCTCGGCCAAGACCCTCACTGGCAGCCTCCGGGGGGAGAGTCGGTGGACCAGGCCTACCTGCGCATGCAGAGCTGCCTGGCCAGGCTGCTACAGCGCCATGAGGGCCAGCATGTGATCGCGGTAACGCACGCCATCGCCATTCACCTGGGCATTAATGCGCTCCTCGATGTTGGCACGCCCTCGGCCATGGGCATCTACTTTGCCGTGTCTAACAGCTCCTACTCGACCTTCGTCATAGGCCCAAAGCGCACGCAGGTGTCGACAATCAATCAGCTGGCTCACCTCGGCGAGGAATGACGCAGGCGAGGTGTGCCTCTGCTAAGATTCTCCGGGTAACGCGAGCGCGCGATGGAGCCGACCCAATTTGGTAATTACACGCTCCTCGAGCGGATCAGTCATGGCGGCATGGCAGAGGTGTATCGCGCCAAGTCCTTTGGCGAGGCTGGCTTTGAGCGAGAGGTCGCACTAAAGCTCTTGCTGCCGAGCATGGCCTCCGATGCCGAGTTCGTGAACATGCTGATCGATGAGGCCAAGATCGCGGGCCAGCTCAACCACGCCAACATCGCCCAGATCTTCGATCTGGGTGTCACCGACGGCCGCTACTACATCGTTCAGGAATACGTGAGCGGTCAGGACTTGCGCTCCATCCTGCAGCACAAAGCCGACACCAACTCGCCCCTCGATATCGCCACGGCCTGCCACATCGCGTTGAAGGTGTGTGAGGGCCTGTACTACGCCCACAACAAACAAGACGCCAGTGGTCGGCCACTCAACCTGGTGCATCGCGACATTAGCCCGCACAACATTCTCATCTCCGCAGAGGGCGAGGTGAAGATCATCGATTTCGGCATCGCCAAGGCGGAGGGCCGCTCGACCCAAACCATGGCCGGCCTGGTCAAAGGGAAGTTTGCGTACATGTCGCCGGAGCAGATTCGCGGCCTGCCCGTCGATCATCGCTCCGACGTCTTTGCCAGCGGCATCGTCCTGCACGAGATGCTCGCCAACTGCTCGCTCTTTCGCCGATCGAGCGAGTTTGAAACCCTAAAGCGCGCGCGTTCGGCCACCGCTGAGCCGCCGAGCAAGTTCAACCCAAAGGTCCCGCCTGCGCTCGACAAGATCGTTCTCAAGGCCTTGGCGCGCCACGTCGACGATCGCTATCAGAGTGCGCTCGAGTTTCGCGACGCGCTGTGGGCCTTCGCGCGCGAGCACAACACCTTTGCCGAGCGCGATGCCTTCGGCAACCCTTCCGGCGGGGAGAGCAGCGCCAGCATCGAGATCGAGCTGGCCTCTGCGGTCAGCAAGCTCATCGAGATCCACCGCTCAAGCGGCGAGTCGCACTACCAGGTGCAGCCT
>JAHEAK010000788.1 GCA_024642805.1 Kofleriaceae bacterium
CCAGCGGAGCGCCCGGTTCTTGCCCTGCAAGCGGCCCGCATTTTGTGCATGCTCGACTACGGGGACGAGCGCTACGAAGAAGCCCTCGATCTCTGCCTGCAGAGCCAACCCAACTTGCCCAGCGCTTGCAACTTGCTCGAGGTCTTCCTCTTTGAGCAAGGTCGACTGGACGAGCTCGCCGCACACTTTCAGCGTCGAGCGCAGGCCGCCCCCAACGCCAACATGGCCACGCGTTTTCTCCTGCAGGGCTCCTCGCTGCTCTTTCGCGCCGGCGCTGGATTGCAGGCCGGCCCGCTCTTTGCGGCGGGCATCGAGCAGGCCGTCAGCGCTAAGTTCAAATCGATTCCAGGTCTCCTCGCGCAACTGCGGGCACTTTTGATCACGGGAGCCAACGAGCGAGGGCAAGCGCTGGATTTTGCCGAGCGCGCCTTTCCCCTGCTCGAGTCCGAAGACGAGCGGGTGGGCGTCGCCATCTTCTGCGGACAAATCGCCTGGTACGCCCACAAGGACTTTCCAGGAGCCAGGCGCTGGCTGCATCGTCTCGCCGAGCTTTGTCCCGAGCACAGTCTGCTCGTCGATTTCGAGCTTGCCGACGCCATGATGCAAGCGGCCGAGAAGGATATTGGCGCAAGCGAGACCAGCGCCCCCAGCGCGCAAGCACCGGCCGCCGATGATCGCCGGCGAGCCGAGCGACGAAGCCTTCGCGCCAACATCGATCTGAACATGGAATACCAGGATCGCATGGGCACCATTTCCAAAATTGCCGCGCGCACCAGCGACATTTCTGCGGTGGGAGCTCGGATCAAGTGTGACAAGGATCTGCGTCTGGACCTCATCTTAGACGTGGTCCTGTCCCTGCCCTCGGCCAGCGGCCTGTCGCAGCGACGCTTTAAGCTGCAAGCCCGCGTGGCCCGCAAGGTGCCAGGGGAAGGCGTTGGTCTGGAATGGATCGACGCCACCTACGACTTCAAGGCTGCCATCGCAGCTCTTCCTGAATCGCTACCGGAGTAACAGTATGTTGGATCAGTTTTTCGAGGAAGAAGAAGCCCATGACAGCGACAACGCCAGCATTGCGCTTGGCATCGATCTAGGTACCACCAACACTGTCGTGGCGCACTCCGACGAAAACGGCCTGCACGTCTTCGTCGATGAAGGGGGACATCAACTGCTGCCCTCCGTCGTGGCCTTTCTTCCCAATGGCGCGATCGCCGTCGGCCAGGAGGCGCAGCGTCGACGCCTGCTGGATCCTCGAAACACCATCTACTCGGCCAAGCGCATCATCGGTCAGCCTTTCTCCTCGCCGCGCCTGCAGCGAACGATTGGCAACCTCCCATACCCGGTCGTCGAAGGTCAAAATCAGGAAGCCCTGATTCGCACCCGCGCGGGCGACTTCACGGTTCCGCAGATTTCCTGTCACGTCGTGAGTCATGCACGCGCCCTGGCCGTTGCGGGCTCGGGACGTGAGGCTAACCACTGTGTCATCACCGTGCCGGCCAACTTCAACGACGCCCAGCGCGAGGCCACACGACGAGCGGCCAAGGGGGCCGGCCTGGAAGTGCTGCGCATCTTGAACGAGCCGACCGCAGCTGCACTGGCCTATGGCCACGGACGCCAGCTCAACGAGCGCATTGCCGTCTTCGACATGGGTGGCGGTACCTTCGACTTGAGTGTGCTAGCCGTGCGCCGTGGTCTCTACGAGGTGCTAGCGACGGGCGGCGACCCCTTCCTGGGTGGCGACGACATGGACCAGGTCATCGCCGATGCACTGGCCCAGGAATTCTTGGCCAAGCACCGTCTAGATCCGCGCACCGACTTCACAGGACAAGCGAAACTGATGATTGCGGCCGAGCACATCAAGAAACAACTTAGCGAACGAGAGGTGGTCGAGGTCAAGATCGGCGAGCTGGCTCACGGCCCCAATGGTGTCGCACTGGGCCTCGAGACGCGTTTCACTCGCGCGCATTTCGAAGAGTTGGTTCACCCGATTGTCGAACGCGCCCTGCACTGCGCATCGGATGTTCTCGCCGAGGCCGACATCTTGCCCCAGCACGTCGATCAGGTCCTGTTGGTAGGAGGTGCCACCAACGTGCCCTTCGTCAAAGAGCGGGTCTCGGCCTTCTTCGGGCGTGAGGCGCGCGGCGACATCAATCCCATGCTCGTCGTAGCCCTTGGCGCTGCCGCGCATGCACAGACTCTCTTTGCTCCCGAGACCATCCGTCAGATCGCCCACGAGGACGAGCCTGCACCACAGGCTTCCGAGCCCGAAGCTCCGCCCCTCAGTCTCCTGCTCGACGTAACCTCGCACCCCGTCGGCCTCGCTACCGCTGGCGGCTTTGCTGAAGTCCTCTTGCCAAAGAACACACAGATTCCAGCCGAAGTCACCCGCGTCTTCAGCACCGCTCGCGACAACCAGGAGAGCGTCACCTTGCGAGTGTGCCAGGGCGAGGATCGACGCTTCGAGAACAATGAGTTTCTCGGCGAGCTGACCCTTGAAGGTCTGCGACAGGCTCCCAGAGGTCAGGTTCGCATCGAGGTCGGCTTCTTGATAAACGCCGATGGCCTG
>JAHEAK010000789.1 GCA_024642805.1 Kofleriaceae bacterium
TCTTGCCCGACTCACCGGGGGCCGGCGCGACGATGACTTGATCGCGGCTGATCTGCAGGATGCGCCAGGTCGAGGCACCGAGATAGAAGGTCTCCCCTGGTCGAGCCTCATAGACCATCTCTTCGTCGAGCTCGCCAATGCGCGGGCCGCCTTCGCCCAGGTGCACGGCAAAGAGACCGCGATCGGGAATCGTCCCGCCGTTGACCAGGCTTATCATCTGCGAGCCGCGACGGGTCTCGATGCGGTCCTGCTGGCGATCCCAGCTAATGCGAGCGCGCAGGTTTTGAAGTTCGTCGCTCGGATAGCGACCACTGAGCATGTCGAGCACCGAGTGCAGAAGCTCTAGACTCAGATCCGAGTAGCAGTGCGAACGGCACACCAGGGCATACAGCTCACTCACCTGCCAGCTGTCGAGGCTGGTCATGGCCACGATCTGTTGCGCCAACACATCCAGGCAGTCACGGGGAATCTGTGACTCGTCGACCTGGCCTTCGAGCATGGCTTTGCCGACGACCGTGGCTTCGAGAAGATCGGCGCGAAACTTGGGGATGATGATGCCATGGCTGCGGCTGGCGACGGCGTGGCCCGCGCGACCGACGCGCTGCAAACCGCGCGCTGCAGAGCCTGGAGACTCAATCTGAATGACCAGGTCGACGCTGCTCATGTCGATACCGAGCTCGAGGGAGCTGGTCGCCACCAAGGCGCGCACAACGCCGGCTTTGAGCTCCTCTTCGATCGTCTTGCGCTGGGCGCGGGCCACCGAGCCATGGTGCGCTTTGCACAGCTCTCTTCGGGCGAGCTGATTGATTTCTTGCGCGAGGCGCTCAGCCAGACGTCGGCTGTTGCAGAAGATCAGAGTCGTGGTGTTGGCCTCGATCATCTCGACGAGGCGAGGGAAGATGGCCGGCCATAGGCCGCCGGAGCCACCTTGCTGCGCGCTTGTGCTTTGCCCTGCGCTTGTGCTTTGCCCTGCGCTTGTACCTTGCTGTGCGCTTGTGCCGGTTTGCGATGGCTCGGCGGCGGGCATCTCGGCGACCGGCATCACGATTTGCAAATCGAGGAGGGGCGGGCTCGAGCAGTCGACGATCTGCACCTCTCGGTCTCCGCCGAGAAAGGCCGCAATGCGCGTGAGTGGTCGTTGGGTGGCCGACAAGCCGATGCGCTGCACCTCGCGGCCACACAGAGCGTCGAGTCGCTCGAGGCTCAGCGAGAGGTGCACGCCGCGCTTGCTGCTGGCGACGGCGTGAATCTCGTCGACGATGACGGTCTCGACCTGGCGCAGGGTTTCCCGCGCCGCCGAGCCGAGCAAGAGGTAGAGAGACTCCGGCGTGGTGATCAGAATGTCGCCGGGGTGCACGCGCTGTCGCCGACGATCCTTTGTCGAGGTATCGCCCGTGCGCACGTCCACTTGCAAGTTGGGCAGCGTGCCCTTGCTTGCTTCGACAATGCCGCGCAGGGGCTCTTGCAGGTTTCGCTCGATGTCATAGGCAAGCGCCTTGATGGGAGAGACGTAGAGGACACGCGGGCCGGCGCGTTCCGGTCGCGCTTGATGCAGCAGGCGGTCGAGACAGGCTAGAAAGGCCGCCAGTGTCTTGCCACTGCCGGTGGGCGCGAGAAGCAGTGCGTGCTCGTGGCGGAGCAGGGCAGGCCAACCCGCGCACTGCACCGCCGAGGGAGCCGAAAACTGTGAGCGGAACCATTGCCGCGTGGCGTCGCCAAAGCCCGCAAGGGCCTGGTCTGGATCCGTTGGCAGCACAGCTGTCATTGTAGGACCTGGCATCGGCGCGCGCCTGCGCTCTGTCGGTATAGACTGGCCAGATGTCGCCCGCACTGCAATCGAAGAAGCTAGAGTTCGCCACCAAGGGGCGGGGCACCTATGAGCTGACCCGAGAGCTGCGGCAGCTGGTTGCCGACGCGAATATCGAGACGGGCCTGTGCAACGTCTTCATCCATCACACAAGCGCCTCCCTGATCATTTGCGAGAACGCCGATCCAAGTGTGCGATCGGATCTAGAGCGTTTTGCCGCCCGCATGGTGCCCGACGGCGATCCGATCTTTGCGCACACCGATGAAGGGCCAGACGACATGCCGGCCCACATCCGCAGCATCCTCACCCAGAGCTCGATCTCGATTCCCATTCTGGATGGCCAGCTCGCCCTCGGCACCTGGCAGGGACTCTTTCTTTGGGAGCATCGCCATGCCGCACATCGCCGTCGCCTGACGGTCACGATCTTCTGAGCGCGGCACCGGGGGCCTGTGAGCGGGTCTAGTTCTCGCGTTTAGTTCTCGCGTTTAGTTCTCGCGTTTAGTTCTCGCGTTTAGTTCTCGCGTTTAGTTCTCCGAGGCGATCCACACTTCGATCAAGGTCAGCTCTTCAGGGAGGAAGGCATTCCCGGCGTGATCGCCGCGGGTGTAGAAGCGGCTCTGGGCGGGGGTGGCACCGATGAGGCCTGGGCCGTTGAGAATGCCCGAGTAATTGTTCTCGGCGGTGAGCCCCATGAAGTCTGGACCATTGGCCGCGTTGTTTCCTTGATGGCACAAAGCACAGGCGCCCTTGGGACG
>JAHEAK010000790.1 GCA_024642805.1 Kofleriaceae bacterium
CGGTCGCTCCGAAAAGCGTAGCAGTTCCAGTTCATTGTGACTTTTCATACGGCCTGACCCGCTCCGGCCTGGATATGCTGGGGCGGCGAGCGTGTTACACACGGCTCCCGCTCGCAAAGGTGTTGCCTCGTCCATGAAGACCTTCCTGCTCAGCATTGCTCTGTGTCTCGCCTTCGCCAACACTGCCTTGGCCGACAAGATCGCCGAGATCGTCGTCGTCGAGAACACAAAGACCACCGATGACACGGTGCTCTACATCGCCAACCTCGAGAAGGGCGATAGCTGGAGCGAAGACAAGCGCGCGGCCGCCATCGTCGAGCTGGTGTCGAGTGGACTTTTTAAAGACGTCGATATCTTTTCCGAGCCCACTCTCAATGGCGGCATCAAAGTCACCATCGTCGCCAAGGACAAACACAGCTGGGTGATTGCGCCGACGGTCTACAACCAGCCAACCAACAAGGGCGGTGGCGTCGGTTTCGGCGAGAACAATCTCTTCGGGCAAAACAAGAAGCTCCTGCTCTACGGGCAGGTGGCCACCGGCGACTCCTTCCTGGTCGCGGCCTACATCGATCCTTCGATTGGCGGTAGCGCCTTTCACTGGGCCTTCGACACCTTTCTGCAGAATCAGCGCGTCATCGAGTACGCGGTGCCCACCAAGTTCTTGGAGTCGCCGCAGCCCTTGCGGCAGATCAAGCAGCGCTACCTCAACGGCGGCGCCACTGTCGGCGTCACCCTCTTTCGCAGCCTCACCTTCGACGCTCGTCTGCGCGGTGCCTACGTCTTCTTCGGGGATCCCATCCTCAAACTCAACGCCACGCCCAGCCAGGTCACCGAAGGCGCGGTCAACGCCGCCGACATCCTCGAGCCAGGTACCGATGGTTGGGACGTCTCGACCGAGCTCACTCTCAAGTACGACCGCCGCGCCAACTGGTACGGCATCAGCACAGGCAACAAGTATCAGCTGACCTATTCCAAAGCGCTGCCTGAGCTCGGCTCCGATTTCAAATACGACTACGTGGATCTCAGCTGGGTGCGCGCGCGCAAGTACTTCGAGCGCCACAACCTGGTCCTCAAATCTGGGGTCGCCTACGGCAGGGATTTGCCCTTTCAGCAGGAGTTCACCGCCGGCGGCACGGCCCTGCGCGGCTACAAGGGCGGGCAATTTCGAGGCGACTTCAAGCTCGCTTTCAACGCCGAGTACTCGGTGCACATGTTCTCGATTCCCTTTCCCCTGCTCGAGCGGCTGGCGGTTCGCGGCCTGGCCTTTGCCGACAGTCGCTACGTGATGTTCCGGGATGCTGATGGCCCGGGGCGCAACTACCTGCCCAACACGGGTACGCAGAGTCGCTTCGCGCCCTTCAAGAACGCCGTCGGTTTGGGCACCCGCTTCTTCGCGCGCTCCATCGTCTTGCCCTTGCTCGGCCTCGATGTAGGGTATGGTCTCGAAAGTGGCGCCATCGAAGTGTATTTCGCAATCGGACTTACTGACATCTAGCGCTCGGCCTTGGCACGCGCGCTTCTTGCCTTCGGCTCTGCTTGTGGCCGCGCTGACGGCGAGCGCCTGCGCAAGTCCACAACCCGGGAGCCGACACGTGCATGCAGATATCGTTTTCGTAGGCGGTGATGTTCACACCATGGATGCCGCCAAGCCTTCGGCCAGCGCCATCGCCATCGGCGGTCGCCGTGTGCTTGCGGTTGGTGACGATCAGCAGATTCGCGCCTTCATCGGCGACAAGACGCGGGTGGTCAGCCTCGATGGTCGCAGCCTGACGCCGGGCTTGAGTGACGCCCACTGCCACCTCTATGGCCTGGGCAGTTCGCTGGAGGCCCTCGATCTTCGCGACATCGCCTCACCGCAAGCCGCCGCCGACTTGGTCAAGACTGCTGCTGCCTCCTTGCAAGAAGGCGAGTGGGTGACGGGCCGAGGCTGGGATCAGAATCTGTGGGCCGGGCAAGCCTTTCCTACCCACGCGCCTCTCGATGCGGTGGTTGCCGATCGGCCCGTGGCCCTGCGCCGTGTCGATGGCCATGCTCTGTGGGCCAATAGCGCGGCGCTCGCTCTGGCTGGCATCGACGACAAGACGCCGAATCCCGAGGGCGGCAAGATCGTGCGCGACGAGGCCGGCAAGGCCACCGGCGTGCTCATCGACAGCGCCATGGATCTGGTCGAGAGCAAAGAGCCGCAGGCCACCAGCCAGATGATCCAGCGTCGCATCTTGCGCGCAGCCAATCTAGCGGCCTCGGTGGGACTTACCTCGGTGCACGAGATGGGTATCTCCGACGATGTCATCGAGGTCTATCGAGCGCTGGCCTTCGAGGGCCGCCTGCCAGTGCGGGTCTACGCGCTCCTGGCTGGCGACATGGACAAGGTCGCCACGTTGGACAAGAAGATTGCCGAGACCGATCGCGACGGTTCGCAGTTCTTCGTGCTGCGCAGCATCAAGCTCTTTGCCGATGGCGCGCTGGGATCGCGAGGCGCGGCCATGCTCGAGCCCTATGCTGACGACCCCGAGAACAAAGGCCTGTGGCTGGCCAGCGCCGAGGATCTCAAGAAGGCGG
>JAHEAK010000791.1 GCA_024642805.1 Kofleriaceae bacterium
CGCTCTGCAGAAGGGCGTGACCGATGCCCACGACTTTGCACAACTGCTTCACGAGCTGCGAGCCATCGCCCAGGGCACACCCGAAGAGGTGCAGCTCATCGATGCCGCGCTCAAGGATCCCTCGCCAGCCGTGCAGAGCGAAGCTCTCATGGTTGCGGCAGCTGCGGCTGGGCGCAAGCCAGGCAGCTACGCGGAGACCTTCGCGGCCGCGCTTTCGTCGAAAGATTCGGAACGTCGCCGTCTGAGCTTCTCGGTGGTGCGCACCCTCGACGCCAAGATCGCGATGCCGATGTATCAAGCCGCGCTGGCGCGTGATCCGGAACCGGCAGCGCGACGCGAACTACTGGCCCTCGTGTCGGCCAGTGGCGAGGGCAGCGCGCCCTCGGCAGCCTCTGCCACCACCGTGCTGCTCGGCGAAGGCATCTCGCCCGCGACTCGACTCAAAGCACGCGAGATGCTCACCCGCGCCTTCGAGAGCGATCCGCTCGCCGCCAGCTCCGACGCCGCCAAGCTGATCAGCAATGCCTCTGCAGACACTGACGACCGTCTGTTGGCCATGTCGCTTTTGCTCGACGAAGCACCAGAGACCTCTTTCCGCAGCCTGGTGCCAGCCGTGGAGACCGCGCTCAAGTCGCAGGACATCAACGTGCGTGCGGCAGCTCTGCCCCTCTACGCCCACATCAATGCCATCGTCGCCGCAGGACAGCTCGGCGAGATGCTCGGTCAAAGCGACTTGCCTGCGGAGATGCAGGTGGCCGCCGCCCTTGCCTGGGGCGAGGTCGCCCGCGCCGACGAAGCCAACCGCATTCCCGCCCAAGCTGCTCTCGAACAGATGCTGCGCAGTGCCCGACGCGATGTTCGCGCCGCCGCAGCACGCGCCTATGGCTACACGGGTCGCAGTGCGCAAGAAGAGCTCAGCAAGATGGTCAAGAAGGAGTTCATCGACGTAGCCGAAAGCGCCGCCTATGGCTTGGCAAACACCACCGAGGTCGGTGGCTCGGTAGGCAACGCGGTCGCTGGCATTCGCGACATGTGGAAGCGCAAGGGACGCCTACGGCGGGTTGCGGCAGAGGTCTACACCCGGATGGCGCGCACCAAACCCTCCGCCACCTATACCTACGTCGCCAGCGCAGCGACCATGGCTGACGACGAAGGACTGCATCCCATCGGTATGCGCGGCATCTGCAACAGTCTCAAGGCCGGCTATCCGCGCGCTGGCCGCGACCTGGCCAGAGCCGCTACTGATCCACAAGTGGAAGTTAGGCGCATCGCCATCGAGTGCGTCGTCGACTATCCAAAGGACCCCAAGGTGTCGGCACAAGTTGCCGCCGCCATGGTCGACGATAGCAACAGCGACATTCGCGCAGAGAGCGCCCGCGTGCTGGCCAACCTTGCCACCCAGGGGGAAAACAAGAAGCTCGTTGGCTCGGCTCTGAGCAAGATGGTTCGCGACGACAACCGAGGCGTGCGGGTGGTGGCGATTCGAGCCCTGGCCTCCCTGGCCGCGGAAGCTCCGCCCGAAGCACTCGAAGCCCTGCCCTCGGCCTTTGACAGGGCCGACGAAGCCGAGAAGCTGGTCATCCTCGAGGTTGCCTCGACGATCAAGGCCACCGAAATGGTGCAACTGGGAATAGCCGATAGCAGCCCGCTGGTTCGACTAGCAGCCCTCGATACGGCCATCGCAACAGGCACCGATGTGAGCTCCATACTCAACTCCTCTCTCACCGATCCTGACGCCGCCGTTCGTCGCGGCGCACTTGAGCGTCTGTCCCTTGGCAAGCACGGCATGTCGGCTTCCGACGTCGACAAAGCGCTGGCCCTTGCCATCCGCGACGCCGACCCGGGCATCTCCGACTTGGCCATGATGGCCAGTGCAAGCGTTGGCGACCCGGAGCAAATCTCGCAGCGCTTGCGCACGGCCCTTGCCGATCGCTCGGAGGCCGGTCGAGTCAAAGCAGCCGCCGCCGCGCTCGGGCTGGTGCGCCAGGCACCCAAGCAAGCCATCGCGCTCCTTGAACCCTTGCTCGAGGACGCGAGCCACGACGTTCGCGTGGCAAGCTTGCAACCGCTCGCGGCTGCCTACGCCGCATCGATGACACCAAGCCAGATTGGCGAGCTTTTGCGCAAGTCAGAGCGACGACCGAGTCGCCGCCTGGTGGCCGCCAGCGCCTTCCTCATCCTGGCGCAGACCGAGGGCGGTCGCGAGACGGCCCTCAGTGAGCTGCAGAGCGTCGCCAACAAGGGCCCCGCCTTCGCCAAGCAAGACGCAAGCCTGGCCCTCAGTCTCATCACCGGTGGCCTCGACGGTCTCAGCTTCATGAAGTTACTCGTGCCTTAGAGTCACCGGCGTGTCAGTCAATCCCGAGGTAAGCAGCTGGGCACGAGTCGCTGCGAACACCGGCGGCCAGCTGCAACTGCGTCACGTCTTCAAAGGGCAACGCCAAGACCGACGGCGCGTGGGTCTGCCCTCGCTCGCAACCGAGCTAGCCGGTGTTCGGGTCTACGGCGAGGTCACCGGTGACGGCGATCCACCGGCCTTCTTTGCGCAGCTGGGC
>JAHEAK010000155.1 GCA_024642805.1 Kofleriaceae bacterium
ATTTGCTCATCACCGGACCGGTGGTGTTTCTGGGTGCGGCACTCAGCGGGTGGATCTTGCGCCCGAGCGCCGCCCTGTCGATGGCGTGCGCCGCCCTGGCCGTGCTGGTCACCCTGGGCGTGTACCAATCAGGATCGTCGTACACCGACGAGATGCTGCTCTTTGCCATTCCCTTCTCGGCCATGGCCGCCATCGTCGTCGGCCATGTGCGTGGCTGGGCGGGCACAACAGCTGCAGCCCTTGCCGCGGTCCTGGTCGCGCTCGCCATCGGTGTCGGCATGACCGAGCTGCCGGTGCCCTTTTGCGTGGCCCATCTCGCCCTCCTGGTCGCGCTTCCGAACATTCCCTTGCGCTAGACCGAGTTCAGGTAGATCTGATGCTGTTGTGCTGGTCCTGCACCTTGCGCAGGCTTCGCCTGGGATCGTCTGTCATCGGTCATTTGCCCCCGCGCTCAGAAGCTGCGGCGATCGCCGAGCGCTTCGGCCAGAAGATGTGCGACGTCGAGCGCGTATTGCGGGCGATCGTCGGGCTGCTTGGCCATCACGGTCGTAAAGAAGCTATCGATGCCTTCGGGTAGCTCGGGGTTGCGCTCTTGAGCGGAGGGGATGGCTTCACGCACGTGGGCCAGCGCCATCTTCATGGAGTTGGTCTCGCGAAAGGGCCGCGAGCCGGTCAGCATTTCGAAGATCATCACGCCAAGCGAGTAGATGTCGCTGCGGTGATCGACCACGCGCTCTTCGACGATCATCTCGGGAGCCATGTAGGCCGGCGTGCCCACCGTCTGTCGTTTGCCGGTCAGCGTGGGATTGTCAGGACCGCGATCATCGAGGAGCTTTGCCAGACCGAAGTCCAGGAGCTTCAAGAAGGGCTGCAGCGGCGTGGCTTGATGGCAGAAGTGCACGTTCTCCGGTTTGAGATCGCGATGCAGAACCCCCGCCTCGTGGGCCTCGAAGAGCGAGCAGGAAATCTGCCGCACGATCGATAGCACCTCCAGGGGTGGCAGGACGATGTCCTCCTCGAGGCGCTCGCGCAGGGTCTGCCCAAAGAGCAGCTCCATGACGATGTAGGGCGTGCCGGTGGGCGTGCGCCCGGCGTCGTAGAAACGAATCGTGTGCGGCGAGTGCAGGCGTGACACCGCGTCGACTTCCTGTCGGAAGCGGCCGGCGGCGACCTCGTCGACGATGAGCTCGGGTTGCAAGAGCTTGACCGCGACGTTGCGCTGCATCGAGAGCTGCTCGGCGACGTAGACCCGCGCCATGTTGCCCTTGCCGAGCAGGCGGGCCATCTTATAGCGGCCACCAATGATGCTACCGAGCACTGGATCGATCTCCTTGGTGCTAGCGGCGCTGTCGTCGACGAACTTCTTGGCTGGCGTCTTAACAGGCCGCTCCGGCGTGCTCGGGGCCGCGCCTTCAGGTTCACCCTTGATCGCGTAGCCGGTCTTGGTGTCCTCTCTCAGACGAGACATGCGCTGCCATGATAGCAGTTATTGTCGTGTGTGCTCCACATGCATGATGTGCGCAGGAACGGCCCCAAGAGCTGCTTTCGCGGGCGCTACGCCAGTGTGCGCCCGAGGGCCTGTGCTACGTCGGAGGCCAGCTGGCGTCGAATGCTCAACATATCGATCTCGCTAGCCCCCAGCAGGGTCGCGACACTGGTCATCACCGAGGACTCGAAGCCACATGGGTTGATGCGCTGAAAGTAGTGCAGCTCGGTGAGCACGTTGAGCGCCAAGCCGTGAAAGGTGACCCACTTGCGGCAGGCGATGCCCATGGAGGCCAGCTTCTTGCCCTGGCACCACACGCCGGTCTTGCCCTCTTCGCGACCAGCCGCGATGCCGTAGCGAGCCAGGGTGCTAATGATGCCCTCTTCCATGTTGCGCAAGAAGGCATGCAAGTCGCGCTCTGACTCGCCGAGCTTGCAGATGGGATAGAGCACGATCTGCCCTGGTCCGTGATAGGTGACGTCCCCGCCGCGCTCGATCTCGACCACGGGCACATCGCCAGCGGCAATGACGTTGGCCTGTGATTCCTTGCGGCGGCCAAGGGTGAAGACGTGCGGATGCTCGACGATGACCATGGTGTCGCCGCACGCGTCCTCCTGTCGGCGCGCCACCAATTCACGTTGCCGCGAGAGGGCGTCCTGATAGTCCAGAACGCCCCAGTCGACCAGCTCCATCGCGATGGCCACTAGCGGCCGATCCGCTGCGGTGAGTGCCAGCGCAGCACTACTTCCTGTTCATGATGTGAATCGCTTCACCGCTGGCTGCCGCTGCCGCTTCCATCATCACCTCGCTCAAGGTGGGATGTGGATGGATGGTCAGGGCCAGATCGTGAAGCACGGCCCCCATCTCGATGGCCAGGGCACCCTCGGAGATGAGATCGGAAGCGCCATTGCCGACGATGTGAATGCCGAGCACTTCACCGCTGTCGGCATCGGCGATCATCTTGCAGAAGCCATCGGTGTCGTTGACGCTCATGGCTCGGCCAAGCGCCGCAAAGGGAAACTTGCCGACTTTGAGCTTGTGACCGGCTTCGGTGGCTTCCAGCTCGGTGAGACCCGTCGACGAAATCTCGGGATCGGTGAAGACCACCGCCGGAATCGTGCGCACGTCCATGGCCACGTTGTGACCGGCGATTTGCTCGGCGACGACTTCGCCCTCCTTGGTGGCCTTGTGGGCCAGCATCATGCCGCCGACCACGTCGCCAATGGCGTAGATGCCGGCGACGTTGGTCTTGAGCTGCTTATCGACCTTGATGAAACCGCGCGCGTCAGTGGCGATGCCCGCGACATCGAGACCGAGGCCTTCCGAGTTGGGTCGGCGACCGACGCTGACCAGGATCTTGTCGGTGTCGATCTTGACCTCACCTTCCTTGGTCTCGACGGTGAGCACGGCCTTGCCGGCCTTCTCTTGCCAGCCCTTGGCCTTGGCGTTGAGCAGAACCTCGACGCCCATCTTGCGCAGCTTGGTGGCGACCACCTTCACGCAATCGGCTTCCATGCCGGTGAGCAGCGAAGGCAGGGCTTCGACGACCGTGACCTTGGAGCCGAGCTTGGCGAAGACGGTGCCAAGCTCGAGACCGATGTAGCCGCCGCCGATGACGACCATGCGCTTGGGCACTTCCTCGAGGGCCAGCGCGCCACTGGAGTCGATGATGAACTTGTTGTCGGGATCAAAGCCTGGGATCACGATCGGGCGCGAGCCGGTGGCGATGACCACGTTCTTGGCGGTGATGCGCGTCTCGCCATCCTTGCCGGTCACAA
Organism: Kofleriaceae bacterium; assembly: GCA_024642805.1. GTDB lineage: Bacteria > Myxococcota_A > Polyangia > Haliangiales > Haliangiaceae > NORP324. The sequence continues at coordinate 3,265 of JAHEAK010000155.1, forward strand.
CCACCTGGTGGCCTCCGCCGGCGCGCTTTTCGATGCGTGCGGTGCCCATGATGAGCTCGCTGCCGTTGGCTTTGGTGAGCTGCTTGACGCCGCTTGTGAGCTTGTCGACGATGCCGCTCTTCCACTTCTGGGTGGCTTTCATGTCGACGCTGACTTTGCCGGAGACCTGGATGCCCATGTCGGAGGCTTTGCCGAGCTTCTCGTAGGTCTTGGCCGCGTGAATGAGCGCCTTGGAGGGAATGCAGCCGACGTTGAGACAGACGCCGCCTGGGCTTTCCTTCTCAACGACGATGGTCTTGATGCCGAGCTGCCCGAGGCGAATGCCGCATGGGTATCCGCCGGGACCACTGCCAATCACCACTGCGTCTGCTGAAACTTCTTTGCTCATCTCGCGGTCTCCTTGCGCTGTTTGGCGAGGTTATAGCGCACGGCGGCCGAGAGGTGCCGCCGCAAATCGAGGAAATTGCCGCCCCAGAATGACAGCTAGGATGCCTGCCAGGCATACCAGCCCCGAGCTGCCAGCTACTGCTTGGCGAGCAGCTCTTGCATCGCTGCCAGATCTTCTTCCAGGCGCCACCAAGGGGTCTGTTGGACGTCCTCGATGAGACTGCGAAGTGGCGGCGCTGGGACATCGCGCTGTTTGGCGACGACCTCGCGGATCGTCGACTCGATTTGCGCTGCCATGGCCTCGTGCTCGGCCTCGCTCAGCCAGCCCTTCTTCTCGAGGAAGATGCGAGCGCGAATCAGCGGCTCGCGCTTTTCACGCCACATGGTCGTGACCGACTCATCGCGATAGCGCGAGGGATCATCGGAAGAGGTGTGCGCGCTGAGGCGATAGTTCAAAAGCTCGATGAAGGTCGGACCTTCGCCGCGTCTGGCCTTGTCGACGGCGTACTTGCAGACCTCGTAGACCGCGAACATGTCGTTGCCGTCGGCGCGCAGGGACTCCATGCCGTAGCCGATGCCCTTGAGCGCAAAGGTCTCGGCTGCCGTCTGACCGGAGACAGGTGTCGAAATCGCCCACTGGTTGTTCTGGCAGATGAGCACGACCGGTGCCTTGCGCACGGCCGCAAAGTTCATGGCGACGTGAAAGTCACCTTCGCTGGTGGCGCCGTCGCCCATGTAGCCCATGCACACTTGATTGCCGACGCCGCTTATCTTCATGCCCATGGCCACGCCGACGGCATGTGAGATCTGTGTGGCGATGCACGAGCTCATGTTGAGATAGTTGGTCGGGCGATCGCAGGGATGCAGAGGCATCTGCCGACCGCGGGTGATGTCGTTGGCGTTGCCGAAGAGCTGCGCCACGAAGTTTTCGAAGTTCATGCCGCGAAACAGACCCGCGCCGTGCTCGCGCAGCGCCGGCACGAGCCAGTCCTGGGGCTCGAGGGTGGCGGCCGAGCAAATCGAGGCCGCCTCCTGGCCGATGGTCTCGGCGTAGAAGCCGAGCACGCCCTGGCGCTGCAGTGCCATGAACTGGCGATCCATCAGGCGCGTCCACAGCATGCCGCGGTAGAGCTGCAGGCACAGCGTCTTGTCAAAACGAGTGACGTTGGCCGGATCGTAGCTGCCATCCTCGGCCAGGATGCTGAAGAGCCCGCGGGCCTTGGCCTCCTCGTCGAGATCGAAATAGGCAAAGGCCGGGCCGCGCGCCTGCATCGGCGTCGCGGCCTTCTCGCCTTTCCGCTCTCCTGCCTGCACGCCGCTCACCTAGACCATTTCCATGAACATCATGGTGGGGTCCTCGAGCAGGGCTTTGACGTCCTGCACGAAGATGGCGCCGTCGTAGCCATCGACCAATCGGTGATCGAGAGAGATGGACAGGTTCATCTTCCAGCGGATGGCGATAGCGCCGTTGACGACCGCGGGTCGCTGCTCCATCTTGTGCACACCCAGGATACCGACCTCGGGGAAGTTGATGATCGGAGTGGCCATGAGGCCTCCGAGTTTTCCCAAGGAGGAGATCGTGAAGGTCGAGCCCGTGAGGTCGTCACGGGTAGCCGTGCCATTGGCAACCGCCTTCGAGAGACGCTCGATCTCGGCGGCGATCTCGAAGATCGACAGCTTGTCGGCGTTGCGCACCACGCACACCGTCAGGCCATTTGGCCCCTGGGTGGCGATACCGATATGGTAGTAGTGCTTGATGACGATCTCGTTGGTGCTCTCGTCGAGAGAGGTATTGAGCGAGGGATGACGCTTGAGGCCTGCCACCACCGCTTTGACGATGAAGGGCAAATAGGTCAGCTTGACGCCTCGCTCTTCGCCGCGAGCCTTGGCCCGATCGCGAACGTCGACCAGATCGCTGGTATCGACTTCTTCCACGTAGGTGAAGTGCGTGGCGGTGAAGGCCGAGCGGGTCATGTTGTCGGCAATGCGCTTGCGCATGCCGCGGAACGGCACACGCTCTTCGCCACCTTGCGGCGCGATCGAGATCGGTGCGGGAGCTGGACGCGCCTGGGCGGGAGCCGTGGCCACATGAGCGAGCGCGCCGCCTTGATGGGCGCCGTCTTGATGGAAGCTGCGCTTGTCGAAGCTCTCCAGATCGCTGGTGGTCACTCGACCATTGCGTCCCGTGCCTGACACCTGCGTCAACTCGATACCCATTTGCCTGGCCAGACGGCGAGTGGCCGGAGTGGCCAGCGCTCGCGGGCGACCCACGGTGGCGTCGATGACTTCCACGGTGGCTTTGCCTGGCGCGGGAGGCAGGTGCACGGGCTTGCTGAAGACCTTGGTCTTGGCGCTGACCGCCACATCGTCGAACTCGCTGGCAGCATCATCGGCCTCGGAGGCAGCACTGGCGCCGCCCTCGTTGATGACGAAGAGCACGTGGCCAACGGCGCAGGTGTCGCCAGGGCCGTAGTTGAGCTTGACCACGGTGCCAGCACGAGGGCTGGGAATCTCGACGGTCGCTTTGTCACTCATGACTTCGACGATGGGTTGATCGAGAGCGACGGTGTCGCCAACTTTGACTTTCCAGTCGACGACTTCGGCCTCGGTCATACCCTCGGCAAGATCGGGAAGATGAAATTCGAAAGACATAGTGTTCTTCTTTCCTACCACTCGAGGGTTTTGCGAATCGCGCCAATAACGCGGTCAGCGTTGGGCATGTACTCATGCTCGAGGCTGTAGGGGAATGGCGTGTCGAAACCAGCGACGCGCTCGATGGGTGCCTCGAGAACGCCAAGGCAGCGCTCGTAGAGGGAAGAGGCCAGCTCGGCGCCGAAGCCACAGGTCTTGGGTGCCTCGTGCACGACGACCGCGCGACCGGTCTTGTTGACCGACTCGACGAGGGTCTCCAGATCGAAAGGCAGGAGCGTGCGCAGGTCGATGACCTCGCAGGAAATCCCGATCTCCTCGGCCTTGATGGCGGCTTCTTCCATGATGCTCACCATGGCGCCGTAGCCAATGAGCGTGACTTGCTCACCTTCGCGAACGATCTTGGCTTTGCCAAGCTCGACCGTGTAGGCCTCGTCTGGCACTTCGCCGCGAGAGGCGCGGTAGATCTTCTTGGGCTCCATGAAGAGCACCGGATCGTCCTGCTGCAGGCACGAGAGCAAGAGGCCCTTGGCGTCATAGGGATTGGATGGCAGCACGACCTTGAGGCCGGGCGTGTGAATGAAGAGCGCCTCGGGAGATTGCGAGTGGTAGTGACCACCGCGAATGCCGCCGCCGACGGGGGTGCGAATCACAACCGGGCATGGGTACTGGCCGCCAGAGCGATAGCGGAACTTAGCCATCTCGTTGACGATCTGATCGAAGGCCGGAAAGATGAAGTCCGAGAACTGAATCTCGGGGATGGGGCGCATGCCGTAGACCGCCATGCCGATGGCCGTGCCGATGATGCCGGCCTCGGCAAGGGGCGTGTCGATCACGCGATCTTCACCAAACTCGTCGTACAGGCCGCTGGTGGCGCGAAAGACGCCGCCAAACTTACCGACGTCCTCGCCCAGAATCACCGCTTTGGGCTCGCGTGCCATCTGAATGCGCAGAGCGCTGTTGACGGCTTGGATAATGTTCATCGTTGGCATAGGGATCCGTACTTGCTTTGAACGCAGAAGGCGACTTGTGAGAGGCGGCCTGGAGGTGCTGGTTTAGTTGTGAATATGGGGGTTTTTCGTACGGGCCTGCGCCAGTAGATATTTGCGCTGCTCTTGCAGGTGCCAAGGCATCTCGTCGAAGACATCTTCGAAGAGAGTCTCGATGTCGGGCGCGCCTAGATCTTCGGCAAGCTTGAGGTAGTGCGAGAACTCGTCGTTGACCTTCTCGAGCAGCGTGGTCTCGATGTCGTCGCTCCACAGGTCACGACCCTTGAGGTACAGGCTCATGCGAGTGAGTGGATCGCGAGGGCCCCAAGCGGCGGGCTCGGCGGGATTGCGATAGACACTTGGATCATCGGAGGAGGAGTGGCCCTCGACGCGATAGGTCACCGCCTCGATGAGCGTGGGTCCAAGGCCGGCGCGAGCGCGCTCGGCAGCCTCCGCGGCGACCTGGATGACAGCGAGCACGTCATTGCCATCGACGCGCACGCCTGGCATGCCGTAGCCGACCGCCTTGCTGGCGAAGCTCTGCGCGGCGGTTTGCTTCTCGAGGGGCACCGAAATCGCCCAACCGTTGTTGCGAATGATGAAGATGACCGGTGCCTTGGTGACGCCAGCGAAGTTCATGCCGACGTGGAAGTCACCCATCGAGGAGGTGCCTTCGCCGAAGAAGGTCATGGCCACTTGATCGGTGCCGCTAATCTTCATGCCCATGGCGGTGCCGACGGCTTGCGGAATCTGCGTGCCGACGGGCGAGGAAATCGACACCATGTTCAGCCAGTTGGCCGAGTGGTGCACGGGCATCTGCCGGCCCTTGGTGACGTCCTTGCTGTTGCCAAAGTGCTGATTTAGGAAGTCTTCCAGGCTGTAGCCGCGCCAAAACCAGGCACCTTGTTCGCGGTAGCTCGGGTAGATCCAGTCGTCTTTGCGCAGCGGAACCACGGACATATGCGTGGCTTCCTCGCCGGTCGACTTCATGTAGAAGGCCAGCTTGCCCTGACGTTGAATGCGCATCATTCGCTCGTCGACCAGGCGAACCGAGCGCATGGTCTCGTAGATACGCACCAGCTCTTCTTCGGCGATGGTCGGAACTCGTGCGCCGGGCACGATCTTGCCGTCGACGTCGAGGACTCTGCGAAGATTGTCTGGAACTTGTATGGCTACCATGCGTGAACTCTCCCTGTGGCGCTTGCGCACACGAGATACAAGCACGGCCCCACGAGTGTCAAGCGGATCTCGAGCCAACCCATGGACTTGAATTCACGAGTAGCTTCAGGCGCTTGTGCCGCAGCGCGTCGCTCGCCAAGGGCCCGCGCTTGGTCGCGTGGCCGGGCCCGCGAGGTGGGCTTGGCGCGCCTGGGAAGCCCGAGAGCAGGGTCCGGGTCAAGGCCATGAGATTGCACTGATTGTCACCGTTTGGTGACAACTCGGAGCGGCGCGCGAGGGAATGCGCGAGCCTCTGGTAAGCGAGCGATGGGCCTCGTATAAGTACCAGCGCCATGGCCAACAACACCGCCAACAAGACCTGGAAGAGCCGCGAGGTACGTGAACTTTTTTTGAGCTTCTTCGAAAAGAACCATCACCTGCGCATTCCGGCGGCGCCCCTGGTCCCGAAGAACGATCCAACCCTGCTGTACATCAACTCCGGAATGGCGCCCCTGAAGGACTACTTCACCGCAGCCGCCAAACCGCCGCAGAAGACCCTGGTCAACGTACAGACCTGCATCCGCACCCGCGACATCGACGATGTTGGCGACCGGCACCACCTGACCCTCTTCGAAATGATGGGCCAGTGGTCCATCGGCGACTACTTCAAGGAGAAAGCCTGCGAGCTCTCGATCGATCTCTTGGTCAATGGCTACGGCTTCGATCAGGGCAAGCTCTTCGTGACCTGCTACGGCGGTGACGAGTCGCAGGGTATCCCGCGCGATGAGGAGAGCTACGCGGCCTGGCGCTCGCTCGGCTTCCCGGAGGAGCGCGTGGTCTTCCTCGGTAAAGACAATTTCTGGGGTCCTGCCGGTGAGAGTGGTCCTTGCGGCCCATGCACGGAGGTCTTCTTCGACACCGGCGATGCCTAT
>JAHEAK010000156.1:0-3870 GCA_024642805.1 Kofleriaceae bacterium
AAGGGCAAAGCCGCAAAAGCCAAGTCGGAAGCCTGAGCAAGGGCTCGCCACCAGGCCCGGCGCTCGAATCACGAGCGTCGGGTCCGAGCGCCGGGCCGAGCCTGGGCCCGAGCTGTTGGGCCGAGCCTGGGCCCGAGCTCTTGGGCCCGAGCTCTTGGGCCCGAGCTCTTGGGCCCGAGCGCAGCAGCGCACTCAGTCGAGTTGGAAACTGCTGAGCGCGTCGTCGAGCTCGGCCTTGTGGCTTTCCATGAGCTCTTTGGTGCCGCCGCTCTCAATGACGAAGATGTTGTCCTCGGTGGTGATGACGGTGACGTAGTACAGATGCGGAGTCTTGCCGCGATCGAAGCCAAACTGCAGCTGCGTGCCCTTTAGACCGCTCTTGGTCGAAACGTCCTGGGTCTTGAGCAGCGCGTAGCCGGCCTGATAGCGCAGTTTGTTCTCGATGGCGCGTGCCCAGAAGGCCAGGTCACCTTTGGGTTTGTGCTCGAGCTCTTTGACCGCGTAGACCAGGCCATCGGCCGTGACGGCGCGATAGCTATAGCGCTGCTGGTCTTCGAGCTTCACGAAGTTCTTTGGGGTGGGTTGTTTGAAGGCTGGGCCGCAGGCCACCGAGGTTGTGCAGGCGGCGAGGAACAGGAGTTTGCAGAGTTGATTCTTCATGGCGAGCTCCTAGTTCAGGTCGAGAAGTGGGCCGAGGCCGAGTTGATTGAGCCAATCGAAGGGCAGATTGATCTCGGAGGAAATCGTTTCCGCCGGCCGTGCCTGGAAGTTGACGGTGATGGTCGAAAAGGAGATGAGCTCCTGGAAGAGCTTGAGCTTGCCCTTGATGCTCTCGATGTCGCCGGCGACTCGCTCGAGCTCCTGCTCCACGCGCAGGGCTTCTTCGACGGTTACCGCTCGGGAGAGCAGGGCGGCCAGTCGCTCGCGCACGACCTCGAGATTCTTCAGGCGAATCTCCATGTCGCGAAACTCGGCCGTTACGTCCTGCACACTGACCTGGCGATGCAGCTCATCGCCCACTTTGGCAACCGCTTCGAGCGCGCCATCGAACTCGGCGGCCGGAATGCGAATCGTGATGCTCATGTCGCTGCGGTCGACCAGGTAGCCGCCCAGCTCCTTGGCCATTGCTTCCACCTCGTCGATGGATTTGCGAGCTTCGAAGACAGCCAGGTTGATGGTTGCTCGATAGATGAGAAGTGCCTTCGGAGCTTCGGCATGCTTGCCACCGGTGCCCTTGGGAACTGGCTGTACCGGCACGTTGGGAGTCGGCATCGCCGGTGTGTTCGGGGACGGCGGGTTGGGCGATGGCATGGTCGGAGCCATGCTCATGGGCGCGGGGGCCGGCGGGGCCATCGCGGGTTCGCGAGCCATCGAAGCGTCACCCATGTCTTTCATCGCGGGCGCCTTGTCGTACTCGTACTCATCGCTGTCGGCTCCGTAGCCGCCATATCCCGTGCTCTCGCTGGCAACCATGGGGGCGCCGGCCGAGGCAGAGCTGGGCGAGCGAGCGTATTTGGGCGAGGCGCTACAAGAGAATGAGAGTAGTAGCGCCAGAAGTGGCAGATGGTATCGTGGTTTCATCGTCGTCCTTGCTAGCTCGATGATTGAGGTGAGCAAGGCAGCTTACGACGTAATAGCGCCGCCGTCAGTTTCCCTTGACGACTTTGGCCGCGCCCGCCTTGAGGAGCCAGTCGGCGGCCCGATCGACCAGTGAGCCGAGCAGTAGCAAGTCAGCGTCCTCGACGGTCGCGCCGCAGCCCATGGCTTTCTTCATTTCTTTGGCAAGGCTTTGCAGATCCTTGGCGGGGATTCCTGAGACCCTGGTCACGGTCTTGCCCGCGCGACCCTTGGTCTCGCGACGCACGACGATCTTGTCGGCAAAGCGAATCGGGCCACTGCCATGCAGGGTGGTTGCCGCGGCTTTGGGTGCGGCGTTTGCGCTGGCTGAGGCCTTGGGTGCTGGAGCTTTTGCCGATGCACGCTCTGAGGTCGGCGAAGCGCCTGGCGCGCCCCGTGCTGGCACGGGGCCTGCGCTCTTGGTCGTGGGCCCAGCACTTGGGGCTTTAGCCTGTGTGCTGGCTGGGCCCGGATCGTCACTTCTGCTCGGTGCCGCGCCATCGCGAAAGGCTGCCAGGGCGGCCAGCGGATTGTGGACTAGCGCCGTGGCCTCGCTCGGCACGAGGGCCTCCTTCTTGGCCGCCTTATTGCGCTTGGCCATCGAGCTTGGCCTTGACCTTGGCAAAGGCGGCGACGGCAGCATCGACCTCGCTCTCGCTGTGTCCAGCGGAGAGCTGCACGCGAATGCGCGCCTTGCCCTTTGGCACCACCGGGTAGCTAAAGCCGATCACGTAGATGCCCTCGTCCAGAAGCATGCGCGCCATGTTGACCGCGAGTTTGGCGTCGCCGAGCATGATGGGCACGATGGCGTGATCACCGTCGGCAATGGCAAAGCCTGCTGCCTTCATGCCCGCGCGGAAGCGAAGAGTGTTGGCCTCGAGCTTGTCGCGCAGCTCGGTCGATTTGCTGAGCAGTGCAAGCGCCGCGATGCTTCCGCCAACGATCGGCGGCGCAAGCGTGTTGGAGAAGAGGTAGGGCCGTGACCGGTTGCGCAATAGATCGATGATCTCTTTGCGGGCGCTGGTGAAGCCGCCCGAGGCGCCGCCCAGTGCTTTGCCCAGGGTCGATGTGATGATGTCGACTCTGTCCATGCAGCCGCGATACTCGTGGGTGCCGCGGCCGGTCTTGCCGACGAATCCGGTGGCGTGGCTGTCGTCGACCATGACCATGGCGTTGTACTTCTCGGCCAGGTCGCAGATCTGATCGATCTTGGCGATGGTGCCATCCATGCTGAACACGCCATCGGTGGCGATGAGGCGCAGGCGTGCCCCTTGGCTGGCCTTGAGCTTGTCCTCAAGATCAGCCATGTCGTTGTTCTTGTAGCGATGGCGCTCAGCCTTGCACAGGCGAATGCCGTCGATGATGGAGGCGTGGTTGAGCTCGTCGGAGATGATGGCGTCCTCTTCGCTCAGAATGGTCTCGAAGAGACCACCGTTGGCGTCGAAACAGGAGGTGTAGAGGATGGTGTCTTCCATGCCGAGGAAGGCACTGATCTTGGCTTCGAGCTCTTTGTGTGCGTCCTGCGTGCCGCAGATGAAACGCACGCTCGACATGCCATAGCCACGGGCTTGCAGTGCTTCGGCGGCGGCGCGCATGACCTCAGGATGACTCGACAGTCCCAGGTAGTTGTTGGCGCAGAAGTTTACGACCGAGCTTTTGCCGACCTGAATCTTGCTGGACTGCGGTGACTCGATGATGCGCTCCTCTTTCCAAAGACCCGCTTCGCGAATCTCGTCCAAGATGCCCTGATAGTGTGCTCGTGCCTTGTCAAACATGCTGTGCCTTCTGGTTGTGCGGTCGAAGTGAATGGAGCGCCCGTGCCTGCGCGGCTGGTTATGCTGGTTTCAGGAGTTCGCGAATGCGGGGAATCAAATCGCTGCTCATGCCCTCGAGATCGAACTCGGGGCGCCAGCCCCAGTCTTCTCGTGCGCAGGTGTCGTCGAGTGCGTTGGGCCAGGAATCGAGAATGCCCTGTCGACGTGGGTCGGGTTTGAAGCTCAGGTCGACGCCGGGCACGTGCCGAGCGACGCTGGCGGCAATCTCTCTGGCCTCGGGACTGAAGGCGGCGATGTTGTACACGCAGCGCTTCAGGCGCTCGCGAGGAGCGCCGCTCAGATCGAGAAGCGCGCGCAGCGCATCGGGCATGTACATAAGAGGAATTCTGGTGTCCTGGCGGCAGAAACTCTCGTAGGCGCCGCTGCGCACACCCTCGACATACATATAGAGCGCGTAATCGGAGGTGCCACCGCCGGG
>JAHEAK010000156.1:3880-9364 GCA_024642805.1 Kofleriaceae bacterium
ATAGTAGTTGCCGAGTAGCTCGCCACCGACCTTGGTGACGCCGTACATGGTCGTGGGTCGCAGGAAGCAATCATCGGGCGTCGGGTCAGGGGTGCCGGGTCCAAAGACGGCGATGGTGCTGCAGAACATCAGTTGGCGCACCTCGGCGGCTCGACATGCTTCCAAGACGTTGAAGGTGCCAATCTCGTTGACCTGGTAGGTGCGCTGCGGCATCTCTTCACCGCGCGCGGAAAGAATCGCCGCCAGGTGGAAGACCACCTCCGGTTTGCACTCCTTGAAGAGCCGGTCGACCGATGAGTGGTCGGAGACATCGAGCGGGTGCCAAGCATCCGAGGGCATCGCACTCGGCTTTGTCGCAATGTCCGTGGCAACGACGTAGTCGCCACGCTCTTTGAGCAAGGTTGCCAGATCGCATCCAAGTTGCCCGCCAGCGCCTGTAATCAAGACCTTCATGATGTGGCGGCATCATGGACGATCTTGCCAGCGCTAGCAGCTACACAACGCAAGTTTGTTCTGAACCGCGGTCGGGACCATGGCCGCTGAGGGCTCGTGCCGCGGCGCGGCTTTAGCCCAGGCGACCGAGGAGCTGCTTGGCGATGGGTAGCTTGGGATCCACGCTGAGCGCCTCGCCGAGGTGAAATCGGGCGCTATCTGGATCGTTATCGGCCGAGCAAAGCAGTGCGAGCGCAACCAAAGCTAGAGGCCAGGGCCTTCGACCGAGGAGCGCTTGCTCGGCGGTTTGCCTTTCCTTGCCAATGAGGGCATCGCGCTCGCCACCGCGATCGACTTCAGCGCGAAAGCGAGCCCAGCACAAATAGGCCTCGTAGGTGGGATGATCCGGGTGATTTCGACAGGCGCCCGCGATGCCAGAAACCGCTTTGAAGGCCTCGCCAGCGACCAAGGCTTGTTGCCCACGCCGGAAGAAATCTTCCGCGACGGTAGGATCACCGATTTCAAAGGCCCAGGGGCTCTTGAGCTTGGCTCGATTGGCGTCAATCGAGCGATCGTAATTGGCGCGATCGGCTGGGCTCATCAGCACTTGTCGCGCGATCAGGATTTGTTGCCAGGTGCCGGCGACCAGAGGCGCTACTTCGCCAAGATCGATCGCCGCCAATCGATCGGGCGCGTAGCGCACGGCAAGTGTGCGGGCTGCGTAGTCGACGCGCTGGGCGTTGGCGTCACGGCCCACTTCGAGAACGTCGTAGTGGGTCGCGTTGGCGAGTCGAAGCTGGCGGGCCTGCAGGTGCTTGCGGGTGGCCGTGATGACTCGTCGCGCGGGGGTCGCTTCGTCGGGTGGGCCGCGGGTCGCCTGCGCAGCGCCAGCAGAAAACAAAGCCCACAACAAGCGCCCCGTGAGGATGCCGTCACCGCTGTGCGCGGAAACCAATTGCTGCACCGTATGCGTGCCATCGAGGAGGCGAGTGACATCCACTTCCGGGACCGTGAGGGCGCGCCGCTCGCGAAGGGCAGGGACCAGCTCGGTCGCGCTGACGTAATCGTACGCCCGCCAGCGCAAGCATTCGCGTACGAGTGCCAGGTCGAGTTGACGCGCGCCCTTGACGATGCGCGCGGCGTCGGTGAGGGCGTCTGTGGCTGCGCCCAATCCCAAGAGAGCGCGCGCATAGGGACCCGACATGCGACCGGCGAAGCGCAGCGATAGCACCTTGGCAATCTCCTCTTCGAGTGTGGCCGCCGCTGCATTGCTCGCGATGAGGGTGGCCCGCGCCTGCGCCGAGCGTTGACTTGCCTCCTGACTCCGGCCGAGGAAGAGCACGCCAGGCGGTGGATCGTGATCGCGCCAGGCTTCGCAGGCGGCCACGCAGCTGGCTTGTTCCGCGTCGAGAATGACGAGATCGAAATTAGCGCTCTTGTGCGCGGGGCCACTTGCGCTCTCACTGCTCCACGTCACGGCGTGTCCCTTGGACTCCAAGAGCTCCTGAAGGGGCATGGCCGCTCCGAGGTCCGCCAGTGAGAGAACGATCGTCGCCAAGAGCCGAAATTGTGCAGGAGCAAGGCACCGCAGAGCAAGCGAGAGGCTATGCTTCTGCAAGATGTACAGAATCGTCATCGCTGCCTGCGCGTGTCTGTTTCTGCTCTTGGCCCCCGCACGGGCGCTCGCTGACCAGGAGGCGGCGTCTGACACTGACGCGGAGGCAGCTCCGGTTGTGCCGCCGGTTGTGCCGCCTGTTGTGCCGCCGGGGACAACTCCAGCTGCGCCTCCCCTTGAAGAACCCGTTGCGCCTCCCGTTCCAGAAGCTGTTGCGCCTCCCGCTCAAGCGCCCCGCGCAGAGCCCGTTGCGGCCTCGGAGACCGTGGATGGGGAGACGGAGCCAAGCTCGGATCGCCTCGAGGAGCTTGGATCCTACGAGCGCAGTGCGGTCCAGCAGGCGCTGCAATCGCGAGAGCTCGAGGTCGAGAACCATCCGGAAGGCAAGACCCTGGGCCGCGTCTACGTCTTCAATCTCGATGTCTTTGGGCGCGCGGAAGGATTCCTGCGGGTCATCAACTTCTTGCACGTGACGACTCGCGAGCACGTCATTGCCAGGGAAGTCTTGCTGCGGCCCGGCGAGAAGTGGGATCAGAAGATCGTCGACGAAACGCAGCGCACCTTGAAAGATCCGCTCTTCACCAGCCTGGTCGTCTTGGTGCCCATCCGATCGGATGCGGCAGGTGAGGTCGATTTGCTGGTTGTTACCCGGGACATCTGGAGCCTGCGAATGAACTCGACCTTCGAGGTCCAGCAAGCCAAGATCACCGCCCTGCGCCTATCCATTGCCGAGAACAACATCCTCGGTCTTCGCAAGCACGGCGCCTTTGTGTTCGACATGGGGCAGGGCGACTTCACCCTCGGTCCACAGTATGTCGACAAGGCCCTGGCCGGTAGTCGTCTGCAACTTTCGACGGTGGCCAGCGCGATCTTCGCGCGCGAGACCCAGGAGTTCGAGGGCACCTCGGGTCTGCTCAATCTCGACTATCCGCTCTGGTCCTTGCGACAAAAATGGGGTGCCGGCGTCAGCCTGAGTCACTACGACTCCACCGTTCGATTCTTTCGCGGCACGGACATCGAGCCCTACGACAATCCCGATACGGCCGAAATTGAGGCCATTCCTCGCACCTATCGTTTCCGCTCGCAGAGTGTCGAAAGCAGCGTGGTTCGGTCCTTTGGTAGCGAAGTCAAGCAGCGCGTTACCATGGGACATACCCTCTCGGTGCGCAGGCCAAGCCTGGTCGATGACTTTCAGGGCAACGACGCCGACCGCATCGCCTTTGTGCGCGACGTCTTTCCGCGCTCGGAACGAGCCTCGGCGCTCTTCGTCAACTACCGACTCTTCACGCCCCGCTTCGTGGTCTATCGCAATCTGAGTTCCTATGATCTGGCCGAAGACGTCAGGCTGGGACCGGATATCAACGTCGGCGCCTCGGCTGCCCTCAAGGCCATCGGTTCGGAGAAGAACTTCTACAGAGCCAACGCCAGTGCTTCCTATGTCATGGATCTGCAGGACGAGGGCTTCTTGCGCTTTGCGGCGGCCGCCAATACCCGCCTCGAAGAAAAGGAGTTCGTCGACAACGTGCTCGCTTCCGAGATCAAGCTCGCTGCTCCGCCCATTGCCAATGTCATGCGCGTGGTTGCGCAGGCACGAGTCGATTCTCGCCTACGCGATCGCAGCAACGGGCGTCTGGCACTCGGCGGCGACAGTGGTCTGCGCGGTTACGTCATCTCCGAGTTCACAGGGCAGCGACGCGTTTCTACCAATCTCGAGCTGCGCTCGATGCCGGTGCGAGTTCTCTTTACCCGCGTGGGTGGTTTGCTTTTTTGGGACATGGGCGACGCCGCCGATCGCTACGGCGACTTGCGACTCAAGCACGGCGTCGGTTTTGGGTTGCGCTCCCTGGTGCCGCAGCTGCAACCCGTGGTCTTTCGCCTCGACTGGGCATTTCCCCTGCAGGGCCCGTCCAGAGGCTTCCCCGGGCGAATTAGCGCTGGCGTCGCGCAGGTCTTTTAGCATGCGCTCGCCATCCTCTTCCCCTCGCTCGCATCGACTCCACGGTCATCTGTGGACGATCGTGCCGCACATCGCCGACGCTTTCGTGCAGCCCTCGGCTCCCGGCCAAGAGTGGAGCACCTCGCTCGAGGACGAGCGCTTCGGTGAGCTGCGTCTGTCTGGACTTCTCCACGCGATTCCCGGCTCGCGCAGTCTCATCGTCATCGTCCACGGCATGGGCGGGCACGCGGAGAAGAGCTATGTGGCACGAGCTGCACAGGCGGCCCATGCGCACGGCATGAGCTCGTTGCGGCTTACCTTGCGCGGCTGCGATCTCAGTGGTGAGGACATCTACCACGCGGGCCTCGTCGAGGATCTGCAGGCCGCCATCCGCTCGCCCGAGCTGGCCTCGTATCGCAGCTTGCACGTACTCGGCTTCTCGCTCGGCGGGCACATGGTCATGCGCTACGCGCTGCATCCCGATGCGCGGGTTCGTTCCGCTGCGTCGATATGCGCACCACTGAGTCTCGACGCTGCGTGCACACACATCGATGAGCCTGCGCAGAGCTTGTACCGTTTTCATCTCTTGCGCGGTTTGCGCAGCAGTGCCCGCGAGGTCGAGCGGCGTCGCGGGGTGCAACTCTCATCGATGCCCATGGGCAAGATTCACCGCCTGCGTGATTGGGACGACAAGATCGTCGCGCCGCGTTTCGGCTTCGCTAGTGCCGAGGACTACTATCGACACATGAGCGTCGGTCCACACGTGCGCGAGCTGGCGGTGCCGAGCCTCCTGGTTTGGGCCAAGGCGGATCCCATGGTGCACGTTCGCGACCTAGAGCCGCAGCTCGATCATCTGAGCAAAGAGACCACCGTGCGCTGGTTGCCAGGTGGGCATGTGCGTTTTCCTGGCAAAGAGCGCGTGCTCGAAGACGTCATGCGTTGGCTCGAGCGCTACGCCTAGCGCAACACGCGACAGGGTTTCGAAGCCCGCGCTTACCAGCTGCCTGTGTTTGGCATCGAGAGCCATGGCTCGCAGGGCTCGAGGGCGTCCCCCGCTTGCAATAGCTCAATGGAGATACCGTCGGGGCTGCGCACGAAGGCCATGCGGCCATCACGTGGCGGGCGATTGATGGTCACGCCTTGCGCCATGAGATGCGCGCACACATCGTGGATGTTCTCGACACTGTAGGCCAGGTGGCCCATGTTGCGTCCCTCGCTATAGGGCTCGCGGTTGTCCCAGTTGTAGGTCAGCTCGATCTCTGGCTGGCCTTTCTTGGTAGCCAGGAAGACCAGGGTGTATCGCCCGCCCTCGGAGTCCTTGCGACGAGTCTCGACCAGCCCGAGTTTGTTGCAGAAGAAATCGACGGCTAGCTCCAGGTCGCGGACCCGCATCATCGTGTGCAAGTAGTGC
The DNA here is from genome assembly GCA_024642805.1 of Kofleriaceae bacterium. Classification (GTDB taxonomy): domain Bacteria; phylum Myxococcota_A; class Polyangia; order Haliangiales; family Haliangiaceae; genus NORP324. The sequence goes on from JAHEAK010000156.1 coordinate 9,275, forward strand.
ATGACAAGGGTGTACCGCGAATCTTTGCCTACTTCATCCGACTTACTGCTACAGTGCGTCGATGTCTGCGCGCGCGTGTTGGATTCCCGT
>JAHEAK010000792.1 GCA_024642805.1 Kofleriaceae bacterium
GGTCGCTGCCCTTCACGCCGACAATGTCTCGCAGATGGCCCACCTCATTGGCGGCCTGGCGGGCGCCGCCTTTGGCTTCGCTGGCGCCAACGCGTCGCCTCCCCGAGCTCTCAAGAGCTAAAGGGGCACGGCTCGAGCCCCGCGAGGGTCGGCGCCGGCTGCAGCTACGCGTCTGCTTGCCTGGCCCTGGTGGGTCGATCGCGTTGCCGGAGGGCCACCTACCTATGGACTGCCATAGGCACCTATATAAGGTCGCCATGAAGTCGCCGCCGGCTTGCCACGGGCAGCGCAGCTTGCTTAGTGATTATAATGGCTTGGGATGCCCCCCTGGCACGACTGTGGCTCCGTCGCCCGGGGAAGCGAGCCCAAATCGTCGTTTTTGAGGCTCCATCATTGATACGTGCTAAACCAACAGCGTTCGCCGCACAGGCGGCCGGCGGATCCCTCCGACCAGCCGCCGAGAATTCGACCAAGACCGGGCGTCAAATCGCCAAAAGATCTGGTGGATCAAGACAATCCTGCTAGTGTGCGGCGACTTTCAGGGGGAAATTTACGTGGCCAGTACTACAACCAAGAAGTCGATTAAGAAACCCGTCAAGGCCGACAAGGCGAAGACTGCTCAGACCGGCAAGAAGAGCCCAGACAAGGCTCCTTCGCTGAAAGCCTCGGCTCCCAAAGGGCCTACGGAGGCCGAGCTCACCGAAGACAGCGCCGACGAGGTTGCGGCTCCCAAAGGCGTGAGCAGCCAAAAGGCGACCGCGCTCGACGCATTGATCACGATCGGCAAGGTCAAAGGCTTTGTTACCTACCAGGACGTCAACGAGCAGATGCCGCAAGACATCACCTCGATGGCGGAGATCGAAGACTGGCTATCGGGTCTGGAAGCGCATGGCATCGCCATCGTCGATTCCGAAGAGACGGGTGTAGCGAAGGCCGCCAAGGCCCCTGCCCGTTCGACTGCCAAGCTCTCCGACGTTGAAGAGGAAGAAGAAGAAGCGGAAGCCGACGAGTCCTCGAATGCAGGCAGTGGCGGCGATCCAATGCGCATCTACCTGCGCGATGTCGGTGGTCAGCAGTTGCTCACTCGTGAGGGTGAGGTCGAGATTGCCAAGCGCTACGAAGAAGGCAAAGGCCGCGTGCTGCATGCTGCGCTTCGCTCGCAATTGACCAGCTTCGAGCTCTCCGAAATCGCCCGTGGACTCAAGACCGGCGAAGTGCGTCTCAAGAACGTTCTCACCGATCTGGACGAGGATGCACCAGACGAGGGCTTTGACAACGAGTGGCAGATCAAGCAGGTCTGCAAGACCATCGAGAAGCTGCGCCGCTTGGAGCAAAAAGAGCAGACGCTTAACCAGGAGCTTGCCAAGGCCAGCAAGGCCGACAAGCCCGCCGCGGAGGCTGCTCTCGAGAAAAACCGCATGGCCATGCGCAATGCCGCCTCCGGCTTGTCGCTGCGACCAAAGCTCGTTGGTGAGTTCTCCGAGCGCATCAAGAAGACTCTCGATGAGCTCAACCGCCTGGAGAAGATCGTCGACAAGAGCATCGACAAGAACGAAGTCGCGCTGGCCAAAAAGGACGTCGCAGCACTTCACGAGCGCGCCGCCATGAACACCGACCAGCTGCGTGTTCTGGTCCACGAGCTTCGCAATGGCGAGCGAGTTGCCGAGCGCGCACGCACCGAGCTTGTGCAAGCCAACCTGCGTCTGGTGATTTCGATCGCCAAGAAGTACGTCAAGCGCGGCATGCAGTTCTCCGACCTTATCCAGGAGGGCAACATCGGCCTCATGCGCGCCGTCGAGAAGTTCGACTACCGCCGCGGCTTCAAGTTCTCTACCTACGCAACCTGGTGGATTCGTCAGGGCATCACTCGCGCACTTGCCGATCAAGCCCGCACGATCCGCGTGCCCGTGCACATGGTCGAGAACATCAACAAGCTGGCTCGCGTGACCCGCAGCCTGGTCCAGGAGCTCGGTCGCCAGCCAACGCCAGAGGAAACCGCTGAGCGCATGGAGCTTCCGGTCGAGAAGGTGCAGAAGTACCTCAAGATCGCCAAGCAGCCCGTGTCGCTGGAGAATCCCGTTGGTGACGACGGTGAGGCTACCCTCGGTGACTTCATCGAAGACAAGTCGAGCCTCTCGCCCGCCGAGACTCTCTTTGAGAGCGACCAGGCCGCCCAGACCCGCAAGGTGCTGGAGACCCTCACGCCCCGCGAAGAGCAGATCATCCGCATGCGCTTTGGTATCGGCGACGAGGCCGAGCACACCCTCGAGCAGGTCGGCAAGAGCTTCAACCTGACTCGCGAGCGCATTCGTCAGCTCGAGTCCAAGGCGCTCCTCAAGCTGCGCCACTCCTCGCGCTCCAACCGGCTCAAAGCCTTTACCCAGCGTTAAGAGTTATTCTTACAGCGACAAGGACGGCCTGCCACCTGGTAGGCCGTCTTTCATTTCGGCTTCGGGGCTAGCGGCCGGAACCGACTCACCGACCGATGTGGCGGGCCGTGGCACGGGCGCCGGCTGCCGATAAAGGCAGCCGCCCGCAGCTGCATC
>JAHEAK010000793.1 GCA_024642805.1 Kofleriaceae bacterium
CATCGAAGACGATGCCTCCATTCGGCTCGGCCTCGAGGACACCTTGCGCGCCAAGGGCTATGAGGTCGAAGCCGTGACCCTCGGTGATCGAGGTGTCGATCGCGCCGCCGAGCTCATGCCCGATCTGATCGTCCTCGACATCATGTTGCCCGACATGGACGGCTTTGAGGTATGCCGGCATCTCAAGTCGCGCTCGGAGCTAAGTGGCATCCCGGTGATCATCTTGAGTGCACGCGGTGCCGAGCTCGATCGCGTGCGTGGGCTCGAGCTTGGTGCCGACGACTATGTCACCAAACCATTTTCCTTGATGGAGCTGTTGGCCAGGGTCGCTGCCGTGCTGCGTCGCTCAGGCAAGCTGAAGTCCGCGGTTCCTGAGCAACTCCGCTTTGGCGATGTGGAGATCAACTTCAAGTCCCAGACGGCGAGCAAGGCGGGCATTGCCGTGGAGCTGCCGTCGCGCGCCTTTGCCATCCTGCAGGCCTTGGCAGAGCGGCCGGGGGAAGTCGTCAGTCGAGAAGAGCTGATGAATAAGGCTTGGGGCTACGACAAGTATCCAAACACTCGTACCGTCGACAACCATTTGGTTCGCATTCGCAAGGCGCTGGAAGACGAGGCCGAGGCTCCCGTCTATTTGCGCACAGTGCACGGCGCCGGCTACCGCCTGGTAGTCGACGAGTGATCAGCGCACAGGCCTAATAACAGACCGCTAGACGACGACGTCCATCGCGCTCGAGAACGCGACGGGAGTTGCGCCATTGGCAACGGTCACAGGGATCCACAGGTGGAAGGTGGTGCCGCGCCCACGAGTGGTTTCCATGGTGATTTCGCCCTCTAGCTCCTCGATCAGACTCTTGACCACATCCATGCCGACCCCGCGCCCCGAGGTCGCGGTGATCTCTTGGGCTGTCGAAAACCCGGGCTTAAATATCAGTTGTAGTGCTTCCGTATCGTCTGGCACTTCGCCGGCGGCCAGGAGTCCCTTGGCGCGGGCATGGGAAATCAGCGTTGCCGCATCCATTCCCGCGCCATCGTCCTGTACTTCCATGCATAGGCGCTCATCGCGATAGAAGCAGCGCAGGCGAATGGTGCCGTAGGCGGGCCGACCGGCCTTCTCTCGAAGGGCTGGTGTCTCAATGCCATGATCGACGCAGTTGCGAACGATATGCACCAAGGCGCTGGCGACGAGGTTGAACACTCTGGCGTCGATGGCGATGTCAGCTCCCTCCAGCTCGATCGGGTTGATTCGCTTGCCAAGGGTGTCGGCGAGGTCCTCAACCATCTTGGGGAATCGGCCGTAGAGTCGGCTCATAGGCACCATGGCCAGCGAGCGAATGCGCGCCACCAGCTCCTCGGCCTTGCTCTCATTGGAGATGTTTTTTACGGCCCAAGCGCTGAGCCACTCCAGCCGCTCATTGGTGATCTCTATCTTTGTGTCGCGTTTGATGGAACGCACCGCGCCGGTATCCTTGGTTGGACGCGAGAGCACGCGACTGGCCATGGTCTGGATTCTCTCGAAGAGATGACCTAACTCGCGAACCTTGGCTTCGGTTTGCAGGATGAGTTCCTCGGTCAGGACTTCGGCGGATTCTCGCAACTCAGAGAAGGCGTCCTCGACCCAGTGTGCCTTGGCCGCCACGCGCACGAGGCCGAAGGACATCGCGTTGCCCTTGAGGGTGTGCATGTCGCGGAACATGCTGTCGATAACGGCGGCTTTGTCGGGCGCCTCGCGAAGGGCGACAAGAGAGCTAGCCGCGCGCGCGACAATCTCGGTGGCCTCTTCGAAGATGGCCTCGTAGAGTTCCGGGTCGACCTTGGCCAAGTCGGAGAGGTGATCGAGACTCTCATCGATCTCCTCTTGCTTGGCGTCGATAGCACGCTGCAGCTGGCGCTTCTCGGTGAGGTCGTCAACCAGGACCATGAGGCGCTTGATGCGATTTTCCTCGCGAATTGGCTCAAAGAGGATTTTGAGTTCGGAGATGCGCCCATCGGCGCGGCGCAGCCTGTACTCGACCTGGACTTTGCTCTTGGCCGCTTCCCAGTTGAGGCTGGGGCTGTGAAACACGAGCTTTAGCCATTCTTCGAGCTCACTGCGCTGCTGCGAGTAGCCCTCGGCTGGAACGACCAGATCCAGGAACGCGACTCCCTCCAGAGAGTCGCGCCCAAAGACGCGCTCTGCATACTTGGAGTACTCGCGCCCAACCAAAAGGTTGGCGTCGATGGTCACGATGGCCTGGCTGATGTTCTCGAGGATGTCGGCGACTTCGCGCCGAGACATGTCGAGGTCTATGTTGGTCTTGTGAAGGGCCTCATTGGCCTCGACCAGTTCCACCGTGCGCTCCGCGACCATCTTCTCGAGAAGGACCTTCTGATCGCGCTCTGCGTTGAGCATGACCTGATAGCGCTTGTGCATTCGCACTTCGGCGGAGTTGTCGCGCATGACGCCGATGACGGCGACGACGGCTCCGGTCTCTCGGTCGTGCAGAGGCGTTCCACCCGCGAGACAGCTGGCATCTGGTTCGCTCGATCCGCCAACCTTGGTCTCC
>JAHEAK010000157.1:0-1693 GCA_024642805.1 Kofleriaceae bacterium
AATGCGATCCCAATAGGCGGGCGGCTTGTAGCCATCGGCTTTGGTGCGGGCATGCACCGCCAGCTCATCGGCGCCGCCGGCCTCGAGGGCGAGCGCGCACTCGATAGCCTTGTGGCCATCGTCAAAACCGAGACGCATCTTGGCAGACACTGGCATCGGGCGCGGAACCGCGCGCCGCACCGCCGAGACGATTCGCCCCAAGAGCTCTGGCTCATCGAGAAGCACAGCGCCGCCGCGATGGCGATTGACGGTTTTGGCAGGACAGCCGAAGTTGAGATCGATGCCGGCGGGACCGAGGCCCGCCAGCTTGGCGGCGTTCTCCGCCAGGCACACCGGATCGGAGCCGAGCAGCTGCGCCTTGACCGGAACACCCGAGGGCGTGCGTCCGCCGTTCAAGAGCTCTGGCACGACCCGGGTGAAGACCCGGTCTGGCAAGAGGTTGCCATGCACTCGGATAAACTCTGAGACGCATAGATCGATGCCGCCCACCCGCGTGAGAATGTCACGCAGGGTGAAGTCGAGCAGGCCCTCCATGGGCGCGAGTACGATGGTCAATGGGCCTGTCTTCCGGGTGCCGCGCGCCTAGCGCGGCCTGTGCTCGCTACTTGCCGGCCGCGCAGTTCATCATCCAGCGCATGCCAAACTTGTCGACCACCATGCCGAAGTAGGAACCCCAAAAGGCGTCGTGAAGGGGCATCGTGATCTCGCCGCCGACGGCAAGGGCCTGGAAGAGACGATCGCTCTCGGCGCGGGTATCAGGCTCGAGATTGATGGTGACGTTGTTACCGACCGTGAGCGAGTGTCCCATCGACTCCAGGGTATCGGTGCCCATGAGCATGTGACCGCCGAGGATGGGCAGTTCTATGTGCATGATGAGTTTCTTGTCCGCCTCGCTGAACTCCGGCATGCCGGGCGCGGGGGGCGCGTCGCCCATGCGCATGATCCCACCAACGAACTCGGTCTGAAAAACCGAACGATAGAATTGGAACGCCTCTTCCGTGTTGCCCTTGAAGTTTAGGTAGGTGCTGACTCTTGCCATCGCGATCTCCTAGCGGGTGTGAATCCAGGTTTGTCGCCTTCGACCCCTGAGATGCAGGTCTTATGGTCGGGGATGTGGCCATGTCAAGGCACGCGATGACCGAGCATTCGCGGGATGGAATGGATGCTCTACAAGCCGGTCAGTTGGCCCATGGGGGGTGCCAAGGCCCACGTCCTCTCGTCCTCAGCGCTCAGCTTTTTTGCTTACCTTATAGCTAGTTAGCAGACAGGTCGGCGTGGTACGGCGCTTGCTGTATGGAGGGCATGCGTCCCTCCTCCCTCCTTCCTCTTCTGCTTCTGAGCGCCCTGGGCTGTGCCGCTGACCAGGACTACAGCTCCAACAATGACGACGCGGCTGACAGTCTCGGCCCCAATCGCAGTCAACAGGCGGTGAGCTTGGACGACCAGGCCCGCATCATCGACATGACTGGCGAGGCCTTGTTCACGCCTGCTTCCCTATCGGAGGCGAGCTTCGTCATTCACGACACCGCCGGCGCCACCTCCTCGAGCTTCATGGCCTCGCAGGCACAAAAAGGTCGTGGCCCCCTCGGCCAGGGCCCACAGGTTTGGGTCGCGAGCAATGCCGATACCTTCGTCGCTCGCTCCTTTTTCGATCGCGCCCGACCATCGTCCTCACTCCATGAGAAGGTTGGTG
>JAHEAK010000157.1:1703-9339 GCA_024642805.1 Kofleriaceae bacterium
GCCGCCCTCGGTCGAAAGTTGTGGAGCGGTGTTTCGGCGGAGGATCAAGACACCGCCCTCGCTGATTCTCTGGCCGACCTGGCTCAGAGTTTTCCTGGCGAGGCCCACCGCATGACAGCGACCGAAATCAATGCCGAGATCGACAATGCCCGCCAGCTCCTCAATGGCACCAGCGGCGAGCTCTTTACCACCGCTTTGTGGACCGTGCAGTCGCTCGTGGACGAGGGCAAGTTTGGCAATCTCAGCGGCGCCGAAGCTGAGCTCATTCGGAACTATTACGACACGCGAGACGAGCGCATCGGCAACGCGGTCAATGTCGAAGTCGGGCAAATTTCCGGAGGCAACTGTGTCGGTGGACAGGCCCTGCAGCCCTATAGCGACGATGTCTACGACTCGATTGCCACCACCTACTTGCAATCGGCCCTGGTGGCGGGCTTCTATCCCGACACCACGACGCACTTCGCGGTCGACGCCGCCCATCGCGGTCACTGCGATCCTCGTTGCTTCGACCTAAACTACTTCTACTCGGTCGTGGCCGAGAAGATGGGTCACGAGCCTGGCACACGCTACGGCGCGGCCGCCAAGTACGGCACGCGTTACGGGGTGCACAACATCTGGTGGGACAATGCCGTTTGCGGCGGTCCGCCTCGTGCTCTCTAGGTCGAGCCCTCTATGTCGCGCGCTCTTGGTGGCGCCCAGCTGGACCAGGCATCTCGCTGCGCCTAGGCGATCATCTCAGCGATGAAGCCCGGCGCAAGCTCTGGATCGCCAAAGCTGTCGTAGGGGCTGCCATCAGGCTTGCACACGCCCGCGGCACTGATCAGGGTATTGAGAAACTTATTGTGCGTGACGTTGCCAGCGTCGATGTACTGGCCGGTCTTTAGGTAGCCACCAGCCTTGCCTGCCACTACCTGGGGAATGTTGCTGAAGGAGTGAGGAGGCCCACTGGCGAGATCGTTGGTCCATAGTGCGACCGAGTCGTCGAGCAAGGTTCCACCGGAAGGACTGGTGTAGAGCGAGAGGCGATCGAGCAGATGCTTGAAGGTCTTGGCGTGGAGCACGTCGACACCGTGGTGCAAGAGGTCTGCGTTTTCGATGGGGGCACCCTCGGAGCCATCGCCGTCGATGCGATGGGAGATCCGGTGGTAGGTGTTTTGAAGAACGCCATCGATCGTGTACCGGGTCTGGTCGTTGCCGGTGCCGATTTGCAAGGTGGCAACTCGATTGGCGTCACAAGAGAATGCCAGCGCGATGAGATCCATCATCATCTCTGCCACGGCCATGCGATTACCGTTGTCCTCGGCGGCACCCGAGATGTCTTGCAGGGCCATGACCTCGCTGTCGGTCAGCTGGCAGCTCATGTTGACTTCGATGTCTCGAATCACGTCGAAGTGCGTTTGCAGGCGCGCCTTGTCTGCGGCGGAGAGATAACTCTTGCCAAGCAAGTCTTGCATCTCGCCACGCACTAGATCGTTGACGCTCTTGCGACGCAGGGCGATGGCTTCGAGGAGCTCCTGCGAGGCGCCGGTGAGACCTACGAGATCCTGGTACACGGCAAAGGGATTGTTGGCCGCGCCGCGCAGCTGCTGAGGGCCGCTATACGACAGGCCATGGGCGATGTAGGCGCTCTGCGGACCACTCATCAGCGCCAGGGGCTCGACGCCCACCGGATTGACTCGCTGGCCGAGGAACCAGTCGATGCTCTCGCCACCGGCAAGGGATGTCTGACCGTCGCCCGTCACCTTGGCCGCCGTCAGACACTGGTTGAGGCCACCGGAATGACCACATCCCGCGGCATTGAAACCAAAGCGCGTGCCTCGCACAAGCAGAAGCGAGCTTGCGTAGTCAGCCAGCTCAGCGACCGCCTGCCCGGCATTGTCGTTGGCAAGGATGTCGGTGGTCAGCGCGCCAAGCTGTGCCGGCCAGAAGCGATCGGGCTCGGCATTGGGTATCTCCTGCTGGCAGCCGTTGCCCTGGCGAATGAAGACCGAATACACCGGCTTTCCCGAGCCGGCGGCGCGAGCGCGACCGCCGAGAAATTTCACACTCTCGAGCGCGGGCAACGCAACCATGGCGCCTCCCAGACCTGCTAGGAATCTGCGGCGATTGATCATCAGTTAGCTCCTTGCGCGACTCGGTATCGGAAACTCTTGCTCTCGACGACTCGGAGAATGATCTCGCGAATGCTCAGGCCCTGATCGACTGACTCCTGTGCGTACTGCGCGACCAGTTCCATGTCCTGCGCCTCCAAGTCGCGCCCGAGCAGATACTCGAGCAACTGCTGGATGTAGCAAGCGTGCACTTCCACGGAGCTGGCTAGCTGCGCGCTCAGGCCGATGGCGTCATCGAATGCCAACTGCTCGCCACTTTCAAAGGTGTACACATCGGCAGAATTGACCGGCTGGCCGCCCTCTTCTTCGCGATACTGGCCAAGGGCATCGTAGTGCTCCAAGGAGAAGCCGATCGGATTGATGAGGGTAGCGTGGCAGCCTTCGCCACAGGTGCCCGGACCGGTCAGGCTATTGACCCGCTCGCGATTGGTATCGCCGACCGGCATCAGATTGTCTGGAAGATTGGGCACCGCCGAGAGCGGGCGGCAGATGAGGTTCAGATTGACGAACACACCGCGATGAATCGGATCACTTTGGGTAAGAGTCGCGTTGCGAGTCAAGAAGCCAAGCCGTGTCAACATGCCCGAGCGCTGTGTTGGATCGAGCTCGACCTCGACGAAGTCGCTACCAAAGTCGCCCTCGAGTCCGTAGAGAGCAGCCAGGTCGGCATTCACGAAGCTCTTGGTCGAGGTCAGCAACTCCTTGATGCCGCCACCGCCAAGGACTTCCGAACTGAGGAACATCTCGCTTTCCCTCAGCATGGCTTCGCCAATCTCGCGTCGCCAGTTGGGAAAGAGTTCGGCACTCTTGTCTAAGTCGGCGTACTCGTCGAGCTGGAAGGCCTGGACGTGGAAGCTGTCGAACTGTTTCTCCGTGCGTGGATCCTCGAACATCGTGGCGGCCCACTCGCGCACGCCGTCTTGTGTGTCGAGCGAGCCATCGGAGGCGGCGGCAAAGAGCTCATCGCTCGGCATGGAGTTCCAAAAGGCATACGACAGGCGACTTGCCACCTCAAAGCCATCGAGGCTCACCAGGCCAGGCTTGGCAGACTCGCTGTCTTCGACGCGATACAGAAAATGTGGCGACTGCAACAAGGCCTCGATGACCAATCGCTTGCCTGCATCCGACTCGCTGGTGCCTGGATAGTGACTGGCGCCTTCTAGAAAGATCGCAAGGTAGCTATCGAGCTCACCCGCCTGCAGGGGGCGGCGAAAGGCGCGCGGAGCAAAGTGTTCGATGAAGGCGCGCCCAGCAGCCTCCAGCTCAGCCGGCTCGTCACTGGGCGAAATGGCCGCGACCAGTGCGGGTGAGGAGGTGATGAACTCGGCGACCTCTTCAGCCGCTCGCTGAAAACCTCGCCAATGTGCGGCGCTAAACGCGAGCCTGGCGATGTTGTTGTCGAAGCGACCGAGGGGCGGATCCGGTTGCAGCTCGGTGCTGATAGCAGCCACATCGTCGAGATAGAACAAGTCGCGAACGGTGCTTTGCCACTGACTGTTGGTCAGACGCGGAAAGCGGGCCGAATCGGCAATCGTGCTTTCATCGCCAGCCTGGCCTCGTCCACCTGTAACCTCGCCATTACAAGCTGCGATTGGTGCCAACACACACAGGCTAGCGATCCATGTCAATCGACGCATCGCGGGAGCTAACGCAAGTACGAGACCAGAACACGCGAAGCAAGGATGTTGGGGCCTTGAGGAGAGTGGCCAGTTCGCCTGCAGCTGCGAGACAATGTGTGCGTGGGAGTGAAGCCCCCGCTTGTGGGGTGACCCCACTCATGGCATGCCTGCGCCGGATTGCGAGCATTCACGCCTCGGTCCGCGTTGCCCGAGCCTAGATTTCATTCAGGAAATGACGAAATGCGAGGCCGCACCTAATGCCTCGCAACGCCATCGTAGCGAGACTATTGAGAACTTATCTGATTTCTCGAACGATCGCTTGGCAACAGCTTTGCAAGACGGCTGTTATGCTGGCCTTATGAATCCACTTCCACTGGCAACGAGCATGCCTCGCCCGCTTGTTGAGCTCGTCGATGCCTTTGCAGCACTAAGCTGGCAGCAACGCGTGTGGTCTCTGGCCGTGTTCGCCATGGCCTTACTCGCTGGTCTGATCGCGGTTGCCTTGCTCTTCCGCACGCTCACACGCTGGGCTCACAGTAGCGAGAGTCTCATCGACAAGAAGGCGCTGGTGCACTTGCGTCGCCCCGCCCGTTGGCTCCTTCCAACCCTCGCGTTGCGGCTCTTCCTGCCACTTGTGCCGCTGCCTAGCTGGCTCATCGAACCGATCGCGCACCTGCTCGCGCTTGCCATTGTGGCCAGCGTGGCCTGGTTTCTCTTCGGCTGCGTGCGAGTGCTCGAGCAAAGTGTGATCAGCCGCTTTGATGTCAGCAAGAAAGACAACCTCAATGAGCGCGCCATTCACTCGCAGATGCGCGGCTTTCGAAACATCGCCAGCTTCATGATCGTGGGTGGCGCTCTCGCCTCTGCGCTGCTCACTTTTGAGAGCGTGCGCGGTTTCGGAGTGACGCTCTTCGCCAGCGCGGGTATCGCCAGCATCATCATCGGCTTTGCGGCCAAAAAGAGTATCGCCACACTCATCGCAGGAGTGCAGGTGGCCATTACCCAGCCGATTCGTCTTGACGACGTCGTCATCGTCGAGGGCGAGTGGGGTTGGATCGAAGAAGTGACACTGACCTATGTCGTCGTTCGCATCTGGGACCTTCGGCGACTGGTCGTGCCCATCACATATTTTCTCGAACAGCCTTTTCAGAACTGGACGCGAACCTCCTCGGACCTTCTGGGAACCGTCTTCCTCTATGCTGACTATCGCATCCCCACCGACGAGCTACGCGCCGAACTCAAGCGCATCCTCGACGCCTCCGAGCTGTGGGATGGCAAGACCTGGAGTCTGCAGGTCACCAACATGAAGGAGCAGACCGTCGAGCTCCGGGCCTTGATGAGTGCTGCGGACTCGAGCCGCGCTTGGGATCTGCGCTGCGAGGTCCGCGAGAAGCTGCTGCGCTTTGTGCAGGAGCAGCATCCCGAGTCCCTGCCCCGCGTGCGCGCCGAGCTTGAGCAGAGCGGGTCGAAATAGCGCTACAATTGCGAAAATCTCGCCGACCAGTGCGGGTTTCTGAGCATCCAAGCCCTACATGAAGGAGAACCAAGCAGGCTGGGACGACCACACTCGCCCGCACGTCGTCATCATCGGTGGTGGCTTCGGCGGCCTGTACGCGGCCCGCTCGCTTCGAGCTGCTCCGGTTCGCGTCACCCTGGTCGACAAGCGCAATCACCATCTCTTTCAGCCCCTCTTGTATCAGGTGGCCACGGCGGCCCTTTCGCCTGGTGACATCGCCTATCCCATTCGCAGCGTCTTGCGCAAGCAGGCCAACGCACGCGTCATCCTACAAAACGCGCACTCGATCGACCTGAAAAGCAAACGCATACAGCTCGACGATCAGGAGCTCGCGTATGACTTCTTGATCATCGCCACGGGCGTCACGCATTCCTATTTTGGACACGATGAGTGGGCCCCCTACGCGCCGGGTCTCAAGACCATCGAGGATGCCCTGGAGATTCGGGGCCGCGTGTTGCAGGCCTTTGAAGCGGCAGAGCTGGAGAGCGACGAAGACAAGCGCAAGGCGCTGCTTAGCTTTGTGGTGGTCGGAGCGGGGCCCACAGGTGTGGAGCTAGCCGGTGCACTCTCGGAGATCGCCTTGCATACCGTCGCCAAAGACTTTCGCGCCATCGATCCCACCGAGGCAAAGGTCATCCTCGTCGAAGGCGCCGAGCGCGTGCTGCCGCCCTACCCTGCTGCGCTGTCCGCCAAGGCGCGCACGCAACTCGAGAAGCTCGGCGTCATCGTGCGCACGGGACAGCGCGTGTCTCGCATCGACGATCACGGCGTCACCCTCGGCAACGAAACCATTGCGGCGCGCACCACCCTATGGGCCGCAGGCGTCGCTGGCTCCCCCCTGGCCCGCTCGCTCGGCACGCCACTCGACGGTGTCGGCCGAGTGCTCGTGGAAGCCGATCTGAGTCTACCCAACTACCCCGAGGTCTTCGTGATTGGCGATCTCGCCGCGCTTGCCAACGTACCTGGCGTCGCCCCTGCCGCGATGCAGGGCGGCAAGCACGTCGCCAAGCTGATTCGCCGTGAAGTCGCTGGGAAGCCCACAGGCGAAGCTCAGATCCAGGCTCTGGTCAGAGTGCGTCAGCCCTTTCGCTATCGCGACAAGGGCTCGCTAGCGACCATCGGCAGGGCGGCCGCCGTCGCCGATCTTGGCCGCATCAGGCTGAGCGGCTTTTTGGCCTGGTTCGTTTGGTGGACCATTCACATCTTCTTCCTCATCGGTTTTCGCAGCCGCTTCGTGGTGATGTTCGGTTGGATCTGGTCGTACTTGAGCTTTCAGCGGGGGGCGCGTCTCATCACCGGGCCAGTCAAAAGCGAGGACCCCGCGCTCAAGAGCGAGGACGCCGCCCTCAAGAGCGAGGACGCCGCGCCAAAGCGCCTATCTGGCTGAGGGCACGCATGCAGCGGGATGCGCAAGGGCCTGTCTGCCAGCGCAGCTAGATCGGGAACGGAAGTGCAAAGCGCAGCTCAAAGTTACCGAGCAGGTCGGCTGGCGCAGGCAAGGCACCGAGACAGGCGTTGAGCTTGGCGTCGCCGAGCAAGCTGTCGCCAAGATGCGTCACGGGCGCCTCCTTGCCAGGATACTTGTAGGCCGCCAGCGTGAAGCGACCGCGAATCCATGGTTTGCTCTTCCTGGCGGTGGCCACGCAGGCGTTGATACCGGGCAAGAAATGCTTGGCCAGGCTGGTGGCACTGAGACTGCTGGCGCCACTCTTGTTCACGGCCTTGGAGCTGAAGGCGATGAGTACCGGTGCCAGCGCAGTCGCTTTGCTGTCCCAGGCAGCAGGCTCGACGTCACCGTAGTCGATAGCAAAGGCTTCCGAACGCACCTCCTTGGCTACGCGCTTGCCGGCACGTGTGCGGGTTTCGTATGGCAAGGTGACTCGATACACCCCTGACTGCCCTGGCCCTCCGTGCAGGTTCGCCCACAAGGGGAAGGACTCGTATTGACCGGGCGCCAGGCGGCGTGGTGCATAGCCATTTCCGCACCTCCCCGAGCCCCCGGTGCCGAAGTCATCGCCCTCGCGCTTGTCGAGGGTGCTAAAGGGGACCCCGTGAAAGGCCTGGAACTCGATGCTGCGATTTGAATCGTTGTAGATGTAGATGCGGGGAACTGGATCGGCCGCGTCAGCGAGATTTGTCTCGACCTCGATACGGATGCTGAGCTCACCGGCCATGGCCACGAGCGGCCAAAGCAGGACGAGGAGGCAGGTCGTCGCAGCGATGCAAAGGACTCGGAGTAGCTTGTGATGCAGCACCTCAGTGCTGACAGCGGCCCAGTGCCGGGGTTCCCAGAAATCACAGGCTCATGGTTCTTCTCGGGTCCATCTTCCCACCCTCGTCGCTCTCACACCCACCGGGGATCAGAAGTAGTCGATGCACTGCTGTCGATG
>JAHEAK010000794.1 GCA_024642805.1 Kofleriaceae bacterium
CCAGGTCATTGTGAGCGTCACCATCGATGTCGACGACCTGCATGAAGACGCCCTTGTCACCCGCAAAGTCGCTGGTGAGCGAGACCGACGTCCAAACGGCACTTGGATCCGCGGGCGGATCATAAAGCTCGATGCCGCGACTGTGACTGGCAACGAGCTCCAGGTCGGCGTCCTCATCGAGGTTGCCAAGGGCCAGGCCATAGGGAGTCGCAACGCTCTCGATCACGTGCTTGCTGAAGCTCACGGTCTCGCTGGCCGAGGAGCCGCGATCACTCTCGTACCAGGAAATTTCGGCATCGTCGAAGCTGCTTGTGATGACATCGAGAGCGCCGTCTCCGTCAACGTCATGGACCAGGATGGCGTATACGTTCTCTAGGGAAGAATCGATCTCGTTGGGACCTTCGAAGCCGCCGCCAGTGTTGCGAAACCACATGGCGCCCGGGCCGTAGCTACCGGTGCTCACAACCAGATCGAGCAAGCCGTCGCCGCTTATGTCGGCCGAAAGGATTCGCAAGGGCCCGCCAATGGTGTTGCCGCTGATGGCGTGTTCCTCCCAGGTGCCGTCGATTGCCCCCGGGTTTTCAAACCAGCGCACCGACCCGTCCTCGACATCGCGAGCGAAGGGTTCGACGGCGGCAATGTCTATGTCTCCGTCGCCGTCGAAGTCCCCAGCAGCGACGCCGGTTGCCACCATGGTGTTGGGCGCTGCGACCTCGATGCGCTGCCAATTTTCACAACCATTGAGGTAGATGTAGATGGCATCGCTGAGGCTGTAGGGGACCACCAAGTCGTCTTTGCCATCGCCGTTCATGTCGACGATCTCGAGGCCCTGGCCGTGCACGCGCGTCCTGTCGACGGAGTGCTCGACGAAAGGCAGCTGGCCTCCCACCGAGTCGGAGCAGTCGCCACCGCCACCGCCACCGCCACCCGCGCCTCCACAGGACGCGCAGGTAAGCAGCGCCGCCATGACAAGCGCCGCCACGAGCCGAGAGGGTATGCGCAGGGTTGCCATCATGGCCTTCATCATAGTCGGGCCCGAGCCAGCGCTCCAGCCACCATCGCCCCTCGCGTCGGCCCTCGCGTCGGCCCTCGCGTCGGCCCTGGCATCGGCCCTGGCATCGGCGCCACCATCCGCCCGAGCTGGTGTTAGAGTGCAGGCATGCCCTACCGCACCCCAGGAAGTCCCAGACCCGGCCCGGGCGGTACCGAGGGCGGAGGTGGAAGTTTTCTCATCGGCCTGGCGATGGTGATCGCCGGCGGCTATCTCTTTCTCGACAACGTCATGGTGACCTCGAACTTCGGCTCCCTCTTCGGTTGGGGCTATGGGTCCTTTGGTTTGTCCTTGATACCCATCTTCGCAGGCATCGCCATCTTGTTCTTCGACGGCACCAGCCGATGGGGGCGTCTGCTAGCTGCTGGCGGTCTGATTATCATCTGCGCCGGCGTCATCAGCCGACTCACGATCTACTTCCGAACCATCAGCCTCTTCGACGTCCTCATCATCTTGACCTTGCTCGCCGGCGGCATTGGTCTCATCGCGCGCTCTCTCAAGCCGCTACCTAAAAGCTAGGCCGGAGCGGCAGCGACTTCGGCGCTCGCAGCGGCCCCCTACGCCCTGCGAGCGGATCGCTTGGCGCTTGGCTTTCGGACCTGCGGGTCTCGTTCCTTACTTGCCGAGAATGCGATCGAGCAAGCCTTTGCGCGGCTCCGCTGCGCACGAGCAGCGCTTGTCTTTGGGAACGTCGCCGAGCACTTGCTCGATGTGGGCGCCACAACCGGCCCAGGTCGGTTTGTTGCACTTACTACAGGTGATCCGTCTGCACATGAGGCCAGCCTAGCCTGAGGGGTATCGCCTTGCCACTGCAAAGCGGGGCCCTGGTGCAGATCCGAGCGCCTATGGTGTTACAGCCCAGGGTGCGCAGGTGGCCTCGAAGAAGCCCTTGGCCACCGCATTGTTGTTGATCTCGGTGCACAGGGTACCGCACACCAGGCTCTGATCCTGGTCCAGGCAGCAGGCGTTGAATCCATCGATGAATGGCATCGCGCCTTCGACACCCGGTCCACAGGTGGCAGCGTCAGCCGCGCTCGCCAAGCAGTCCAATACCTCGGTCGAGGCGCCATCCAGCGCGTCTTGTTCGCAGCGATCGAGACAACCACGACAATCGGTGACGGCGTTGTCTCCACCAAAACCGAGGGCGACAAGTTGCGGGGCCAGCACAGGCTGCACGGTTGCGTTCTCGACCACACAGTCACCGATGAAGTCGCAGTAGGCCTGACAACCGGCGGTGTCACTCAGTGGGCAGTCGACTTGCTCAGAAGGCACGTACTCGAGCTTGTTCAGGCCGCATCCAAAGTTGGCCGAGTCAGGCGGCGCCACAAGGCTCCAGTCAGACGTCTCGCCCTTGGGGTGCGAGAGCAGAAAGTCGATCAAGATCGTGTTGGCTTGATCGAGCCAGACGTGCCCGAGCTCCTCGCCCTCGCACCAGGCCTGCGTCACCTTGCTCTCATCACTATAGTATTGCGAGGCGATGACCGCTTGCTC
>JAHEAK010000158.1 GCA_024642805.1 Kofleriaceae bacterium
GGACGTTGAGCTCATCGACAATCGCCTGGAGCTATCGGCGGACGTCTTCGAGTTCGATCGCACCGACAGGCCGCGTTTGAAAGTGGCGGCGACCTACCGCTTGTTTGGTCAGCTCTATGTGCTGGCTGGCATGGATGACGTGCTCAACCCGGGACAGACCTACCAGGTCGCGCCGCTCGGCACCGACAACCCGCAGGCACTCACCGAGATTTACTACGGCCGTGACTATTACCTTGGCGGCAGCCTGCGCTTTAGCGACAACGATCTGACCAACCTCTTGCGGATTGGTGGCGACGCTCTGGGCGCGCTGGCGCTCTAGCACGGATCTACGCGACGGCCGATTCGCGATCCGGTGTGAGTGCAGGATTGGCCGCCCACCCTCGAGTGGCTCTTGCCCTGGCAAGGCTTGTATGAAGTAATGCGCCCATGGCATCCAAGGCCACGCAGGGTCCCTTCGAGTACCAGCTTCGCGCGACCAGTGCCCGTCGACAAGCGCTGTGCCCCCACTGTCACCACCACGAGTCGCTCCTGGTGATGAGCCCCGAAGCCCAGGCACCCATGGCCATCCAGCACGAGCTGGTGCTGCAATGTCCTCGTTGTCAGCGTCTGGCCATTCCTGCCGGCGTCATCAAGCGCATTGGCGGCGCGCTCCTGCTCATTCCCTTTGCGCTGATGCTGCTCGGAGGCCTGGGTAGCGCCATCTACATGGTCGCCGCCATGTTCGGCCCAGCGGGCTTCAATGGCGGCTTCGCTTTCATTGCCCTGCTACTCGCCGGTGCCTGCGCGCTGGGCCTGTCCTATACCGCTCGCAGCCTGCGACGAATTTTCACGGCCGGCGCACTCCTTCCCCTCGGCATCGATCTTCGCAAGGGCGTGCACCGCTTCGAAGGCGAGCTGTAGGCGGCGAGGGCCTAGCTCGTGTAGAGCACGACGGCCAGCGAGCTGGCCGCGGCCCGGCGATAGAAGTCGGTCAGCCCTTCGAGATCCTGCTCGACCTCGTTTGCCACCTCGTCCGGATCGAGAAGATTGGCAAGTTCGATCTCCTCCCAGACTTCGCCGTCCTCAATCTCTTCGAGGTCCGCTTCCAGCACCGACTCGCGCAGCTCGCTCTTGTCCAGCGCCACCAACATGATCGCCAGCTCCTTGACCCGAGCAGCGGGCAGAACGTGGAAGTAGGCGCACTCGAGTGCCGAACACTCGATGGCGTCGCAGCCGTCGACCACTTCGCTCAGCATCGGATCGACACCTGCCAAGAAGTAGCTGAGGGTCATGTTCAAGTAGGTCCCACAGCGCAGGTCCGACTCGATGGAAGGAAAAGATTCCGGGTTGGCCCGCACTGCTTGCAGGGCCTGGTCCGCAATCGCCAGCAAATGGGTTTGCATTGCCATGCCGGCATTGTCCCCCAGCTCGCCCGCCTCTGGGAAAGGCGAGTGGGGCAATCCGCTAGTTCAAGAAGGAGAAACCGCGCTTGGCGAGCCCGATCATGTCGGTTCCCTGGTCGGCGTCGGTTGCCATGAGCGCGAAGATCGTCTTTCCACGCCGGAAGAGGTAGGCGTCCAGGTGCACTCCCGGGGAGGTCCAGACCAGGTGGCGCGCCCTTAGGCCAAAGAGATCCTCCTCGCTGCGTGCGGCGCTCTTGTCGCCGAGTAACTGGGCATAGGACTCCTTGATGCGCCCCTCCATGAAATCGAGGGACCACTCTTCGTCTTGCCCCTCTTCGATCATGCACAGCGCCAGGATACCGACCCAGTCCTTGCCATCCACACCCCAGGTCGCGAAGGAGCCGATACCGGCAATCTCCGCCGGTGTGGCGTCGACATATCGGTACTGCGAGGGAAGGTCGAGCGAGTAGCCGAGGCGATGTTCGATGAAGCGATCGCCCTTGTGGCTGGTGGGCGTCAAGGTGTCGAGAAGCTCGAGCTTCTTGGCGACCTCACTGAGGGCCTTCTCATGTTGCGAGATGCCTGCGGCTGGGCCCCACAGGTGCAGCTGCAAGCCATGGCTTCCCTGCACGGCGGTGATCACTCGGTAGTAGAGTTCGATGCCGGCGGCTTCGGTCATGCCATCGCTCAGCAGCGCGGCCCCCGAACCAATGGTGGCGCGCACGGCTCGCTTCTTGGCTTTGAGGTTGAGGTTCTTGCTAACGCCTGAGAACGCGGCGCTGTGGTACTCGGCGGCGCTGGTTCCGGGCGGCAAGTCTTCAGCCACCAGAAGCATGTGCGCGGAGCTATTTTGATAGCGAGCGTAGAGCTGAGCGATGGGGTTGACGTCGCGAGCCGCGTGCCCCGCATAGACCTCCCAGAAGCCAAGGGGCTTGGTCCAGCGCACGCCGTGCTCGTAGTCTTCATACACACCGCCGCGCAAGCTGTGATTGGCACCGACTTGGTTTTGCTGATCTGGCTGAGCTAAGAGTTCTTCTCGTAGCTTGGCGACATCCGCAGCGCTCATGCGCGTCACGTTGCCGATGGCTGTGTGGATGGCTTTCTTGCCCTCCTCGCCAAAGGACGAGCTGTACCAGCCTGTGGCTTGTACGGCCCAGCCATCGTGAAAGCCGACACCGACCTGAAAGACCCAGGGGAAGTCACTGCTGCTCAGCTGGGTCATCTGCACCTCCTCACCGAGAATCTTGCCCGGATAGGTCTCTTGCTTGATCTCGCCCTTCATGGCCGTGATGTTCTGGGCCAGACGATCGGCGCGGTAGACCTCTGGAGACGCCGAGCCAATCAACTCGGGCAGCACGAAGAAGTAGGCCTCGGGGGAGTTATTGACCATGACCACTTCAGCATCGGCGTTGATGCGTCTGGCTTCGGCACCGACCACCGCGCGCCAGCCCTCGGTGGGAGTAACGCGTAGGCCGCTGACCGCGCTCTCGAAGACACCGCCCTTGAGCCGCCAGCCGACGCCATCGGTATCCACACGTTGCTGATGTTCGCTCTTGGGCTCGATCTTGCCTTCAGTGAGTGAGAAGTTGTCGAAGACTTCGTCGATCAGGCTCTGCTCGGCGACACCCTTGGCGGCAAAGGCGACGATCTGATAGGCGTAGCCTTCGCGCAAGAAGACCCGACCGCTGTAGCTCATGGGGATGTCGCTGATGTTGCCTGTGAGCTGATAGCGCACGGCGGGTAGCCCCAGGTACTCGTCGTCCTCGCGCGCGACGATCTGCTTGTTCTCCAGGGGCATGCCGTTGATGATGAGATCCGTCATCGCCTGCACCGTCATGCCAGCGGCGCGCTCAACGATAACGACCGCCAT
Source organism: Kofleriaceae bacterium (assembly GCA_024642805.1). Classification (GTDB taxonomy): domain Bacteria; phylum Myxococcota_A; class Polyangia; order Haliangiales; family Haliangiaceae; genus NORP324. The sequence continues at coordinate 3,253 of JAHEAK010000158.1, forward strand.
GACGCCCTTGGTGTGGGCCAGGCCCACCTGCGCGTCGGGCGTGATTTGCTGAATCTGCTGGCGATCCTGTAACTGCCAGCCGGGCCCAGGGCTGGTCAGACGAAAGCGGTACTCGCTGCTCTCGAGCATCTCGCCCTTTGGCTCCTCGCTTTTGACATGAGTGTCGTCGCCCGGAACCACGACGGTATCGACGACATCGGTCGATGTCGCTTTGTCTTTCCCGCTGTGCTTGCAGGCGGAAGAAGCGGCGAGAAGGGCGCAGAGTGCGAGCAGGGAGGGAGCGTTCGATCGGGTGTGCATAGTCCTCTTTTAGCTGACGAAATCCATGGCTAGAGCAAAGAGCATGACCGTGTTGGCCATGGCCGGGTTGTCAATATTGGTCTCAATGTACTCGAGCACCGCCGGCTGCTTGCGGGTGAGCTTTTCCTTGCGATCGCCTTCGGCAACCTTGTCGAGGATCTCGAAGCTCATCGCCGAGATGGTCTGGTTGTTGGCCTTCTTGAAGGCTTCGGCAATCAGCGCTGTGTGGAAGATTGTGTTTACGACTTCTTCCGCGCCACCGAGTTCATCGGCACTGGCGCTGATGTAGTGAGCAACGGCCGCCTGCGATTGCACGAAGCCGCCGACCAAGACGGCCGAGTAGTTTGGATCGCTCATCTTGGCCGAAGCTTCCTTGACCAGATCTTCAAAGACTTTGGTGGCAATGCGCATCGCTAGCTTCCCTGCACTTTCTGTAGCAAGAGCTCCTCGAGCCGTGGCTGGAGCTCGGGGGCAAATCGCAGCACGGCCTCCATGGTGAGTGCGGCGACTTCCGAGGTGAGGTTCGTACAAAAGCCTTTGCGGACCGGGCCCATGAAATCTCCCAGTGAGCCGGTCAGGTTGTTGCAGACGTAGTCGGGCGACTGTCCTTTATCGAAGCGCGCGGGGATTCGCTCTTGAAACCAAATCGTCGCCTCGCGAAGCGCCTGGGTGACGCTGCCAGTTGGATCCTCGTCGCCGAGTAGTTCGCCGAGCAAGATTTCGCCCGCGCGAATCGAGCCGCAAAATCGCTGGCCGGTGATGCCGCCCTTGCGCAGGCTTTGATAGGGCCTGGCCGAGACGCCAAAGGTGACCGCGACGGCGGCCCCACAGGCATGATGCGGCACCTCCTTGCCCTCGTAGAGGGCGTAGGCCCGCTTGCGCGCGGCCTCGATGAGCTGAATTTCCTGTGCGCCAAGCTCACGGTTGGCTGCATCTGTCCCCGACATGGCGAGCATGCTACTACGGACTTCCAGGACGAGAGTGAAGCTGCGCGGCACATATAGGACCCTTCTTGTCAGCCTCGGCGCTTCGATCGCCCTGCACCTGGCATTGGCCCTGCCAGCCGGCTGGCTCGGGGCTGGAGATCACGAGCCGAGCCAGGTGATCGTGAGCAACGACATCGACATCGACATTGCCCCCGAAGTGCCCGAACTCTTCGAGCCCTTGGCCGAGCCGGAACCGGAGCCGGAGCCAGTTCCCGAGCTCGTCGAGCCAGAACCTGAGCCTGAACCCGAGCCGGAGCCGGAGCCCGAACCCGAACCGGAGCCTGCGCCGGAGCAGTGGGATGCCGGCGTGCCCCCTGCCGATGCTGGCATCATTCCCGATGCCGGCGCGATTCACGATCTCGGCCTTGCAGACGCGGGCCTTGATGCCAGTGTTGGCGATGCCAGCGTCCTCGATGCAGGAGAGGGCGGCAGCGAGGGCGTGTCGCCACAGCTAGCGGCAGCCGACGATGCCGGGGCCAGGGACGCCGGTACCGGCACGAGCGTCGCCAGCCAGGGCAGCGATGCCGGTACCGGCACCGGCAGCGGCGCGATTCCGGGATGGGCAACGATCGACCTTGCGCAGCACGCACCCGCCGGCGATCACATTGCAGTGCTCTTGCGATTGGATCGACTGCGCGGCACCGAATGGGCCGAGCGCACCAGCGCGATCCTGGCGCCCATGCCCGATCACAAGCTCATCATCGGCAAGCGCAAGATCGCATTCACCGAGTCCTTCGACATGCTCTTCATTTCCACGAGCGATCCGAGAGATGTCAGCGCGACCAACGTCGCCACCACGAGCGCGCTGAAGAACGACAAGCTTCGGGCTTTCCTCAGTCACGCGGATGCGAGGGTTACGTGGAGTCCCGTCGGCGGTGGTGCTCTCGGCGCCATCAAGCGCACCGCTTCTAGCAACCCACCCGATCCTCGCATGTACCTCAAGACCAGCGAGAGCAGCGTGGTCCTGGCCACGCCGAGCGCCCTGGGTGCCACCATGCTGCCACGCATCGGTGCGGTCGACGCGCCTATCGATTCGAGCCTCTTGCCAAGCTGGCTGCAAACCCTGGCCGAGATGGACTTGCAGACCCGCGCCAGCGACGCCCCCTACGCCATCGTCAGTGTCAGCAGGCTTCCCAAGCACTTCACCATTCCGCGCGGTCCGACCCTAGCGGCCCCGAGTTCCTTGACCATCTATCTCTTGGAAGAGGCGCCTGGCTTCGTCGTGCGCGGCAAGGCCATCTTTGCGACCAGCGGGCAAGCAGAACAATTCGTACGCGATCTCGAACTGGCACGCGACGAGGCCATGAAGTCAGTCCTCAGCCAAACCCTGCTGCGGCAGATGCAAGCCTTCAACGCGGTCAAGGGGCTGCGCCTCAGTTCCAACCAGAACGTCGTGACCCTGGTGACCAGCCTGAGCGTCCTCGACACCCGGGCCATCTTCGATTTGGCTGGCGAGTGGACCAAGCGCTTCTTCGGGCAGAGCGCTCCCTGAGCCGCCAAGCTAGCGGAAGCTGGAGCCGCCCACCCTCGATTGCCGCTGCACCGCGTTAGAGGCGCGGGTGCAAATTGCAAGTGCAAGCGGATGCTGTGATGCTCGATAGTCCGATCGACACTCGCTCCCCCGTGCGGAGCTCAACGCGATCGACAGCCCAGAGGTCCCCCATGTTGGATTTGATGTCTCGTTTGAAGCTCCGTTGGAAGTCTTGTTCGAAGTTGCCCCTCGCTACCGCCCTGGCGTTGCCTGTGCTGGTCACGGGCTGTGGCGACAACATCTCGCCGGCCGGCAAGACGCTCGACATCAGCGGGCTGGTTTGGAACGACACCAATGGCAACGGGCTGCGCGATGCCGACGAACAAGCTATCGCCAATGCCGTGGTCTTCATCGATGACGATGACGATCGCGTGCTCGATGCCGACGAAGTGCAGACCCGTACCGACGCACAAGGCGTGTTCCGCTTCGACAACCTACCGGCCGGCACCTACCTGGTCCGCCAGGATCTCGGTTTTGGCTGGCGGGCAAGTCGCGGGACCGGAACCCCTCTGGTGCACGGAGATGGCGGCGGTGCCTCCCTCGCTCAGGGCCAGCTTAGGCAGGGCCAGCTTAAGCGGGGCCAGCTTAGCCAGGGCCAGCTTGGCCAGGGCGAGCCTGGTCACCCGGTTCGCCACATCATCGGCGGCAGCGACGCACCGAGCATGGCCTACCCTTTCATGGCTAGCATCGGCGCGCGCGGCAGCTCCTTCTTTCCCTTTTGCGGTGGCGCGCTCATCAGTGATCGCTTCGTGCTAACGGCCGCCCACTGTAGCGAGGGCGAAGAGCCCGAGGATGTCTCGGTCATGCTCGCCACCAGCGATCCGCTCAGCGAGGGTCGCAGCGTCGAAGTCAAGGCCATCAGTATTCATCCCGAGTGGGAAGGCGACACCGAGACTGGCCACGACATGGCCCTATGGGAGCTAGCCGAAAGACTCGATCTAGCGGCCGAAGGCCTGGGCACCGTCGACATGCTGACCCCCGCCGATCAGCTCCTGGCTCGCTCGGGATCCCTGGCCACGACCATCGGGTGGGGCGTGAGCGACAACGAGAGTCCGCTCTTGCAAGAGGTCAACGTGCCCATCGTCAGCGAAGACCAGTGCGCGGCCGCCTATCCTTCCGTGGGCGACTTCGGCACGCAGATCTGCGCCGGCTCCACGCGCGGCGGACTCGACTCCTGCCAAGGGGATAGCGGCGGTCCCTTGCTGGTTCGCGATACCGCCAATCAGCGCTGGCTGCACGCCGGCATCACCAGCTGGGGCGAGGGCTGCGCACTACCAGGCAAGCCTGGCATCTATGGGCGCACCTCGGCCATGTCGGATTGGGCCAAGAGTCAGATCACCGAGAGCTCGGCTAGCTACCAGGTCACTCTCTCTCGTCGAGATGTTGAGCTCGAGTTCCCCAATGAGTCGACGCTTCGCCCGACGCAAGAAGCGATCGATGCCCGCTGGTCGACCTCCGCTGTCACTCTCGATGGTGTGGTCAATGGTGCCATTGCCGCCGATACAGGCTTTCGCGTGCAGTTCTTCCTATTCGCGGATCCGGATTTTCAAGACCAGTTCTTTGATTGCGCTCTCGATGTCGACGGTCCGGGTGTGCTCGAAGGCGATGGCTTTTCGTGCAAAGCCGGCGTCAACTCGATTCGGGTCAGCGGCTACCCCGATGGCATTCACCTGCCAACGCTGCAAGTCGAAAGTGGCGGTCGCACACAGGCACGTCAACAGATTCTGCGCGTGGGTACGCCATCGAGCACGGAGCAAAGTGGCGCCCTCACCATCAGCGATGAGACCGACGCTGATTACGCTGGTGCCGATTTCTACATCGACTACTTCAGTGTCGATGAGACCGAGCCTGGCAAGGCGGTGGTCATCGAAATGGAATCGAGCTTCGGCGGGCAGCTGGCCATCTACGATGCCGATGTTCGTGACACGAGCGGTGGCGGCACCTTGCAGGTGGACGCCGGCGGGCTCACCAACTCCCTCTTGTTGATTCCACAGGCGGGACGCAGCTACCTCATCGGCGTTTCTTCCATCGGTCAACAAGCGACGGGCACCTATACCTTGCGGCTGGTCAATAGCGGCACCGCCACCGCCACGACTCTGTAGCCGCGTAGCCCCTCGTAGCCGCGTAGCCCCTCGTAGCCGGCATCCGAAACGAAAGCAGCCAGGCCGACCCTCGACCTGGCTTCTCTCGCCGCTATGTGGGGAACAACAGCCTCAACTAAGAATAGTACTTATTCCTGGCAGTATTGATCTTGCGGGTTCTGCGCGCAGTACACGCAGTCCTGATCCTGTGGGTTCTGCTGGCAATACTCCTGGAAGGAGCCGGGCTGACCACCGCCCTGACAGTTCGGGTCCTGAGGGTTCTGCTGGCAGTTTGGATCCGTGCCGGTGCCACCGCCATCGGGATTCATGCACCAGGCGTCCTGAGGGTTCTGCTGGCAGTACACGCAGTCCTGATCTTGTGGATTCTGCTGGCAGTACTCTTCAAACGAGCCCGGCTGACCACCGCCCTGACAACCAGGGGCTTGTGGATTTTGCTGACAGTTCGGATCGGTACCGGTGCCGCCGCCATCGGGATTCATGCACCAGGCGTCCTGGGGATTCTGTTGGCAGTACACACAGTCCTGGTCCTGCGGATTTTGTTGGCAGTACTCCTCGAAGGAACCGGGCTGACCATTGCCGCCACCTTGACAGGTGGGGTCTTGTGGATTCTGCTGGCAGAAGTCGCTTGGCGATCCGGAACCATCCTCGCAGTCCTGGGGATGCGCCTGGCAATACACACACGCATCGTCGGTCGGATGCTGCGCGCAGAACTGCGCGAAGGAGTCATCGGAAGAAGTGCCGTTGCCGGAGGGATTGGACCCGACGGCACCGAGCTCGCTCTGGCAGGCACCTAGGCCAAAGCTCAGGCAGAGGAGAAGCATGGGCGTGTAGCGGGAGAGCAGGCGGGTAGGCAGGATGGACATGACGACCTTTCGACGGGGGGTTCATAAAGGAGTCGCGCGCCAGCCTACAAAGGTGACAAAAAAACTACAGAGGATCCTTCGGGCCAAAGGGCAACGGGGAGGCCCGCACAAATCCTCTTACAAAACATATAGTTATGTCGCCGATCCCTCGCCACTGCACAGCTTCGCGACATGGGCGGCCGCCGCGCAGACTCGACAATCCGCCTCCGGGCAAGGGCCTTCCAGGTGGGTGGGCTGATGTTGAATCTGCGAAGAAACA
>JAHEAK010000159.1:0-4472 GCA_024642805.1 Kofleriaceae bacterium
TCACCGATGCGTTTCTGATCTTCCATCGCCTCGCGATTGGTCTCGTTGGCGTTGTACCAAGCGGTGCCGGGTGCGTAGGTGGCAGCCAGTCGCCCCGCTTCTTCGTCGGCCAGAACGCTGTCGCCCATCTCTTCGAAGGCGTTGACGATCTTCTGATGGATCTTGGGGTTATCCGCCTCGAGCGGCCACTTGGTGATGGCTAGTCGCCAGGCATCCGCCGCCTGGGTGTAGGCTTCGAGGATCGAGAAGGTGTTGCCGAGCTGAATGAACACGTCGCGAACGTGCGGCTCATCCATGCGGTCTTTGTAGAAATCAAAGGCGCGATCGTAGCTGCGCACGGGATCGGGCTGCTCGGTCACCGACCATGGATCGGTGAAGGAGATGGCGATGTACTGGACCGCCTCTGGGCGCAGATCGAGTGGGTCCCCGCCCTTGGCCACCAGGCTATCGGAGTAAACCACCGACTTGTCGAAGGCCTCGATGCCGAGCAGGAAGTCGTCGTTGCGGTAGTAGGACCAAGCGAGCTTGTACAAGGCCTCGTCGTAGAACTTGGAGGTCTCGTCGCTAGCAACCTTCTTGTAGGCTTCGATGGCAAAGCTGAGTTCGCCGGCCGTGAGGAAGTGGATGTCGCCGATGCCGCGCACCCAAGAGTCTTGCAAGAGCTCCTTGCTATCGGAAATGGCTTCGCAGTCCTGATACAGGTTCGATGCGGTAGCGTTGGCGGGCTCGCCCAAGGCAGCGCGTGCGGCGGCCATGTCGGGAGCTGGCTCGGGCTCTGCCAGTGGGTCGTATTTGTTGGCGCAGACCAGACCGCGGAAGACCTGCAAGGCCTTGCGCTCCTCCTCGGTTTGCTTGAGGTAGTAGGCGAGCAGATACAGCGTGCTGGCTTTTTGTCGGTAGTTGGGAAACTTCCGAACCAGGTCTTCCCACATGGCCATCGGCTTTGAGTAATCAGCAGTGATGAGCGGCTCGTCGTCGTCATCGGCGGGCGCGTCGATGGCACCTCCGCTCAGTTGCTCGTCGAAGCTGGCTTCGAAGTCGTACTCGGCTTGTTCCAGGTAGAGATCAGCCAGTCGGAACATGGCGTCGGGCGTGAACTGCTCGTGATCCGGGTAGTCCTGGATGAACTTCTCGAGCAGGGCGATGGCGTTGAGGCGTCGCTCGAGCTCTTGTTGCTCGGCGCTGGCGATCTTCTCGGCATAACGAGCCTCGAGCTGACCTTTGCGATCCTTGTACTCGGAAGCCAGGATGCTCTGCATGCGCCGATGATGCTGGTTGGCAGCCTGCTCGTAGCGCTTGGCGTCTTGCTCGACCTCGGCAAGGATGACCAGCTCTTCGGGCGTGTGCGTTGGTGCAGCAGCCGGGGCCGGAGGAATCGTCGTTGGAGCCGGAGCCGGTGCCGCCGCATCGGGGGGCGGCGCTGCGCCACCTGGCTGCGCGTTGGCGTTTACCGCCAAGAGCATGCTGCCGAAGAGGGCGGTACTCAGGAACAGACGTCGCGCGAAGTCTTTGCCGATTGTGTTCATTACTTACCTGCCGCCTGATCAAACAGCTCTTGTGCCTTGGCGTCGCGAATCTCGCGAATGATGTCGGCAAAGTTGGAATCGAGAGAGCGAATCTCGCGAGCCTGATCGAGATTGAGTCGCTTGAGCGTGGTCTCCGCGGACTCCTTGAGCGACCAGGCGACATCGACGATACCGACATCGGAGCGAATCAAGATGTCGTAGAACTTCTGCGACACGCTCTGGAAGCTGAGGGCAAGCACTTCGCCGCCCAGGCCTCGCGACTCGACTTCGTAGTTGGAGAACTCGCGCTTGTAGGCGCCGAGCTGAGCCTTCTCTTCCGAGAGGGCATCGCGAACTTCGCCGAGTGCCTCATCGACGATGGCATCGATGGTGACGTTGACGCTGGCGAGGGTGGTGTTGATGGTTCGAGTCTGACCTGTCATGCGCTCGATCTCGCGCATCTTGTTTTGGTCGGCAGAACTCATCTTCGCAGCCAGTCGCTGCATGTAGCGGTGCTCGGCATCGAGCGCGCCGTCGAGAGTCTTGCGCAGGGCCTCTCGCTGCTCGGCGGCCTCGTCACCGGTGCCGGCGCGATCTTTGGCTAGCACCGAGTCGTTGCGAATCTCGGTGAGCTCGGCGCGCATGGTGTCGACCTCTTTGCGACTGCCTTCGAGCTCGATGTCGATCTTGGCGATCTCATCGGGCTTCAGAGCCGTCCCTTGATCCCTGACGTACTTCTCGAGAGCGACCAGGGTTGCTTCGGTGACATCGATGACTGTGGAGACCTCCGCGGCTCGCTCTTCGAGCTGGGTGAGGCGGTCACGAGCTTTGCCGACGCGTGCACCCTCTTCGACATCGCCATCGGGCAAGGCCTTGAGCTGTTCGAAGATGCCGAGGCGCTTGGCCTTGAGGGCATCGAGTTCGGCAACTTCCGAGCTCGAGGCGACTTTGCCGACCAATGCGCGCTCGTGGTTGGCAAGCTGGCTGCGCAGTTGGAAGGTGGTGTCGAGGATCTCGGTGCCGCGAATGCGTTTTTGCGCAAGGCTCGGGAAGATGTTGACCTTGGAAGGCGTGTTGATGGCCGCCTCCAGTCGAGCAATGGTCTTCTCTGCGACTTCGATCTCGGTCTCGATCTGGCCAAGGTCAGTCTCAATGTTGACGACGCGCTCGACCTCTGGTTGTTGGCGCAGCCAGGCGGCCGCCACTTCCGGCAAGGTCGCGCTCACGTCGAAGGTCTCGGAGCTGCGCCCGGTGATCTGTTCGAGGAAGGCGCTGGCATCGCTTTGCTCGGCCATCAGGGCCTTGAGCTTCTCGTGCGAGTCCTTGAAGTTGGCGCGGGTCATGTCAAAGACCTCGACCGCTTTGTCGTATTGCTCCTTGGCGTTGCCGCTGCCGTCCTCGCTGATGTTCTGCGCTTTGCGAATGCGCAGGTTGCCTTCCAGGATGCGCACGTCGGGCATGCGCTGGGAGGTTGGATCGGAGAGGGCAAGGAGTTCGAGGGCACGCAGGGCCTTGTCGAACTCTTTGTTCTTCACGTACACCCAGGTGACCTCGTAGAGAGCCTCGTCGAAGAGATCCGAGCGGCGCGAGATGCGCAGGTACTCATCGACTGACTTGGAGGGCTGATCGCGTTCGTAGTACAGGCGGCCGAGTGCCATGTGCGAAAGCTCGGCGACGCGCGCCTCGTCCTTGCCGTTAGTCTTGCGCTGGACGAGCTTCTTGTAGACGTCGAGAGCCTCGGCGAGATTGCCCTTGGCTACGTTGGCGACGCCGATGAAGTACTGCGCCTGGCTGAAATACTTCGAGCTGGCGGGCACCTCGGAGAAGTAGCGAATCGCTTCGTCGTGCTTGTCGAGAAAGTAGGCGTACTTGCCGCGCACGTAGGGCACCGAGTCGCGAAGCTCTTGCTTGGGCACCGCGTCGAGGGCACTGAGCCATTTGTCGATGGCGGTCGGATCGTCGAGCTTGAGCGTGAGCTCGATGAGGCGCTCGAGAGCTTGTTGGTAGAACTTGCTGCGCGTGCCGCGCTCTTCGACCAGACGGGTGAAGTAGCTGCGCGCGGCCACGTAGTCGCCTTTTTGGAAGAGCGACTCGGAGAGGTAGTACAGGGCTTCGTCCCAGGAGCGATGCTCCTGATGCTTCTCGACGATGTCGTAGAGCATCACGGCGGCCTCGTCGTAGTTGCCCACGCCGAAGTTGACCTGCGCATCGATGAGGCGTCGGCTGATCAGATCATTGCTCTGAACCTTGCCGATGTTCTTGGGTCGCTGCAGACCCGAACCGAGGCCTTTGGCCTCCGCTTCCATGCTGATGAGCTCTTTGGCGATCTGCTCCAACGGCCCCGCGTAGGCCGAAGAGGCCTTCAGGGACAGGAGCAGGGCCGCGGCGAGGAATGCCCGTTTGCCCACTATTCCTCCTTGCTGCCGTCGCTTACGTTCACTTTGAAGTCGAAGGCAGGGCGCTTATCCAGAGGTGTTGTCACACCACCTCGCTCGAAGGCGATGACTTGAATGTCGGTGCCTTTGCCTTCGGTCGCGGTGAAGGTGTGGCTCGAGCGAACCGTGAACTTGTACTTCTTGAGGTAGTTGAAGACGCCGTAGCCATGGCCGCGGTACAGAGCCAGCACGCTGATGGTGTGACTACCGGGGGTGATGGGACCAGTTAGTACATCGAAGCTCTTCTCCTTGTGCAGATCGCCGGATGGATCGTTGCGAGCGAAGATTTGTGCGCCATCGAGAGCGTAGACCAGCTTGATGAGGCGATAGCTGTTGCCCATCTTGTTGACGTGGCGGATGCCGGCGCGTGCGCCCACTCCGCCGCCGAGCACGGCCTCTTTGAGCATGCCGACGCGCGCCTTGGCTCGCCACGCGCGCTCTTTGAGTGCTTGCACGCGCTGCTCGAGCCGTCGCAAGCGAAGGTTGACCGGCACATCGCTGGCGGCACCATCGGCGGGTGCGGCCTCGTCAC
>JAHEAK010000159.1:4482-9290 GCA_024642805.1 Kofleriaceae bacterium
CCTGTAGGCAGTGCGTCCGCGCTTGCGTCCGGCGTTGCGCCTGTGGGCTGCGCGCTGGCGACGCCGCCGAGGAAAAGGAGAGTCAGAACCACAGCGAGGCTGCAGCGAGTAAGGCGAGTCATAGTGCGCATTGCGATCTTCCCCGGTCGTCTTAGCGAGGTACATCTCACCTCCTCGCGTCCGCGAATTTGTTAGCAATATTTGTAACATCGCCGCTATGGAGCGGCAAGAAGAGCGCCCGCAAAGCGCCGCTTGGAATGCGATCCAGCGCACCTCCGAAATAGTGTCCGAGTGGGCATTCCGGAGGCCGGCTGGCGAGGGCCGACCGGCGTGCTTGTCCGTGCCTGTCATCCCACGCCGGATCGCTCACACTCGGCAAGCGTTCGGGTTGACTAGGAGCCGGCCAAGAGCTTCCAGGCCTCAGTGAGTACCTGATCGACACCTTCGCCGGTAGCCGAGGACATCGTCCACAGCTTGATGTCCATGGCCGCAAAGGCTTTGTCGATCTCGGCGAGCGATTCCCGAGTTTCTGTGAGATCGATCTTGTTAAGCACGACTATTTGCGGCTTTTCGGCCAAATCCGGAGCGTAGCGAGCCAGCTCGGTGTTGATGCGAGCGAAGTCGCCGAGGGGATCGCGATCGGGTCCGGTGAAGGAGCTGGCTTCGATGATGTGAATCAAGACGCGGCAGCGCTCAACGTGGCGCAAGAACTGATGGCCGAGACCGGCGCCTTCTGAAGCACCTTCGATGAGGCCCGGAATGTCGGCGATGACCATGGTCCGCTCGAAGTCCAGGCGCACGACGCCGAGATTGGGCACCAGGGTCGTGAAGGGATAGTCGGCGATCTTCGGCTTGGCGCGGCTGACCTTGGCGATGAATGTGCTCTTGCCCACGCTCGGATAGCCGAGCAAGCCGACATCGGCGATGAGCTTGAGCTCAAGTCGAAGGCTCGCCTCCTGTCCGGGAGTGCCATCCTCCTTCTCCTTGGGGGCCTGGTTCCACGGCGAGGCAAAGTGGATGTTGCCCCGGCCGCCCAGACCGCCTTTGGCGACGGTGACTTCATCGCCGTGCTTGGCCAGGTCGGCGAGGGGGATGTCCCCGTCGATCTCGTAGACCATGGTGCCGGGCGGGACTCGCAGAACGAGGTCAGGGCCGGCCTTGCCGTACTGGTCCTTTGCCCGGCCGTCCTCGCCTCGAATCGCTTTATATTCACGACGATAGCGGAAATCGAGGAGGGTGCTCAGCTGGTTGTCCGCGCGCAGGATGACGCTGCCGCCGCCGCCGCCATCGCCCCCGGACGGGCCGCCCTTTGGGGTGTGGGCCTCATGGCGAAAGGCGGCACAGCCGTTGCCACCGTCGCCGGCTTTCACGTGTATCTTGACGTAGTCGATGAACTGCATGGCAAAGCGCTCGGAAACCAGCCCAACGCAGGGCTCGGGGATCGGCCCGGAGCCCTCTGCGGGATGTGGCTCTTCCTCTATCACAGCTTGCGCCGCAATGTTGCTGCGAGTTTCGGCGAGACCGGCCCTAGGCATGGCGATGGTGCCCCTCCTCCTTCTCGGCCTGTTGCTGAACACTATTCTCGGGCCAAATGCCATGTCTGTTCAGGGACTTGGCGAGCTGTTCGACACCAGCCCCACGGCCAGACTGGGAATGCTAGCTCTGTGGACGCTTGCCGTTTCTCCGGCGGCTCGTGCGGCCCTCCTGGGCCCCGGACTGAGCTATCTGCGCTGGCTGCCCATGCCCGCTGGCTTCGGACAGGGCTTCTTGCTCGCCATCCTTTTGGTCCTGCAAGCGCCGCTCGCCCTGCTGATGATGGCGAGTGGACGGCCCTTGCTCGCGCTCAGCATGTGGCTGGCGGGGGTGGCCAGCACAGCTCTGCTCTTTGGGCGACCCTTTGCCATGCTTCGCTTTGCCGGCGAGTTGCTCGTCTTCGTGGCGATGGCCGCGGCCCTTGCGATAGGTCAGTGCTGGCTCAGCGTTGCACTAAGTATTGTTCTTACGGCGGGGCTACTGCCCCGCGCGTGGCGTGAGGCGCCCGCCCGCAGTCAGATTCGAAGAAGGCCGAAGGTGGTGGGTGGGCCCACGCTCTCGCTCGCCTGTGTGTTGTGGCTGCACAGCTGGCGGCGAGAAGCGCCAACGCTCTTGCGAGCAGCCATCGTGCTGAGTCTCGGGCTCCTTGCCATTAGGAGTTTATCTGATGCTAACTCCGATATGGATCTCGAGCTGCCCGTGCTTGTCGCCAGCACGCCTTTCGTAGCAGCGCTGGCCTTGCTTGCCGCCCTTGCCATGCGGCGGGCACGCGCCGCGCTGCGCTGGATGTCCCTGTCGATGGGCGGCGCACAGGCACGCGAGAGCCTGGTGAGTACCCTGCTCGTGATTCTGCTCTCGGTGCTGGCCAGCCTGGTATTGGGCGCGCCCGTGATGCGCATCGACATGCGCGTCGACCTGCTCGCTCTCGTGCTCTTGCACGCGTGCTTCTTGGCCAGCTTCGCGGTTGCACTCACGGCGACGGCCCCGCTCGCACTGCCCAACCAGGCGGTCGAGGGCGGGCGCGCGATCATGGCCATGATCCTCGTCGCGCTCGTCGATATGCTCGCACTTGGCGTCCTTGGTACCCAGGCGCTGATCTTCGAAGTCGCGCTCGTCTTGCCTTGCCTTGCCCGCGCTCTCGGCGCGCATCACGGGGAGCCATCCCATGCTTGAGTCTTGCCATGCTTGAGCTTGACCACGTGCGCAAGCGGCTGGGCGCGACCCTGGCTTTGGACGACTGCAACTTGCGGGTCGACGCAGGACACCGGGTTGCCATCGTCGGTGCGAACGGCGCAGGCAAGTCGACCTTGCTCAAGATCGTCGCGGGTGTGCTCACGCCTGATGCCGGAGCCGTGCGCTGGCGATCGCAGTCGTTGAGCAGTGGTCGCTCGACCTTGCGCAAGAAGCTCGGTTACGTGCCCGAAAGCGCCGATCCGCCCCCACATCTGAGCATTGCCGAGCTCCTGCATTTCATTGCCGCGATCAAGGACTGCCAAACGCTAGGCAACGAAGAGCTCGAGGAGCTCGGCTTGTGCCAGATGCTCGACGCGCGCATCGGCGAACTCTCTCTCGGTCAGCGACGGCGTGCGTGTTTGGCTGCGGCTCTCACTGGCGATCCGGAACTTCTGATTCTCGATGAGCCAAATAACGGATTGGATCGCGGGTCGCTCGAGGTCCTAGCGGCAATGCTGGCCAAGCGCCCTGCGTGCACGGTGCTCCTGGCAACACACGATCGCGCCTTTGCAGATCTGCTCGGCGCGCGCTTGGTTTCGATGGCCAGCGGTCGGGTGACGCAGGGAGTGTGAACGGTAGCGTGACGCAAGGCGCGCATCGCTTAGCGCCGAAACGCAAAACGACCAGCGCGGCATGAGCCAGGCTGGTCGTTTGCTACGCGGATGTACTAGTTAGCAGGAACGATGGAGACGCGCTTTTTGCTGCGTCCTTGTCGCTCGAACTTCACGGTGCCGTCGACGAGCGCGAAGAGCGTCCAGTCTTTGCCGGTACCGACGTTCTCACCGGGGTAAATCTTGGTGCCGCACTGGCGGACCAGGATGTTGCCGGCGCGAACCAGTTGTCCACCGAAGCGCTTGGTGCCGCGCATCTTTGGATTGGAGTCGCGACCGTTTTGGGTAGAACCTTGACCTTTTTTATGTGCCATGACGAGCCTCTTTGCAGGTCAGCCCCTTAGGGAGCGACCACCTCATTGATCTTGATCGACGTGTACATCTGGCGATGTCCATAACGTCGGCGATAGTTCTTGCGGCGCTGGAACTTGAAGACAATGACTTTGTTGTCTTTGCCGTGCTCCACGATCTCAGCAGTAACCTTGGCACCTGCAACGCGTGGACGGCCGACAGCGACCTTGTCCTCATTGCTCACCAAAAGCACCTCGCCAAATTCGACGGTATCACCGCACTCGCCTGGAAGCTTTTCCACGCTGAGCGTCTGGCCGGGTTCGACGCGGTATTGTTTACCGCCTGTTTCAATTACAGCGTACATCGCTTGTTTCTCCGCAAAAGTCTGAAATTAGGATCGGCAGTCTAGTCGTGAGCGCTCTGGGGTCAAGCTAAATTCGCGGGGATCGCTAATCCGGAGGCGTAATGTGCGGATGTTCAGTGCGTATTGGCCGCGAGGGCCCCTCAGAGCCGCGCTTCTAGCACGGCTTGGCCGCGGGCCGTGGCTCTTTGTGGGCATGGGCAGCGGCTTTTCGCTCGAGTGAACACTGGTCATCTTGCGGGCCCAAGCCGTGCCTCTGGCCAAGGCTTTTTGCGCGAGCCTCTACCTGGCTGTGTTTTTGGTTGCGACCACTGGCCAGGCGAGTGCTCTCCCTATTGCCAACCCAACTACCAACCCTGGCAGGACCCCCAAGAACATGAAAACTCTACTTACTCTCTCTCTCCTCGGATCTCTGGCCCTCAACGTTGCGGCATGCGGCAGCAACGTCGTCGACGAAGTCGGCAGCTGGAAGAAAGCCGCTTGCGCTTGCAAGGACAAGGAATGCGCGGAGAAACAAGGCAAGGCCTTTGTCAATCTCGCCAAGAAATTCAAAGACTCCGACAAGCCCTCGAAAGAGGACGCCAAGAAACTCGACAAGCTGGCCGACGAAGGTCAGGAGTGTCTGAAGGCGCAAGGCATCGACGTCTTCGACATGATGTAGATCGCTCCTCGCGTGCGGCCGGCCGCTCCCCACGGCCGGCCTTTCGCATTTTCGGGGCTAGCGCGGGCCTGGCTTCAACCGATCTTCTTGCGCAATAGCTCGTTGACCAGCTGTGGGC
>JAHEAK010000160.1 GCA_024642805.1 Kofleriaceae bacterium
GCTCCTGCGCCCGGTGGAGCTGTGCTCGTCGGCATCTAACTTGAGCGTGGCCGACATGGGCGCTGGCAATCGCGTCTACGTGGCCTGCTTCCGCGAAGGCCAGGTCTGGGCCATCGATCCAGCGACCGGGGTGGTCGAAGCCATCATCGACGTAGGTCGTGGACCGCAGTCGATCGAGGTGAGCGTCGATAAACAGCAACTCTACGTGACCAACTTTCTCGAGGACACCGTCGCCGTGGTGGATCTAGAGCCCGCGTCGCGCACCGAGAACCGGGTTGTTCTCAAACTTGGGCGTACACGCCAGTCTGGTGGCAACTAATGTCGAGAACCACTATCAACGCTCTTGCCGCCTGCGGCCTGCTAGTCGCCGCCTGCGGCCAAAGTTCCGCGCCTCCACCCATTCGCAACCTGGATCGTCCTACCGACATGGTCTTCGCTTGCTTTGGCGACTTGCGCGTCGATGGCACCGTGATAACCAGTGCGCAGCCACTGCACTCTTGCACCTCGCATCAGGACGGCACGCCTCCCGAAGGCCAGGAGGACATCGTGTCTCCCGAGTTCTTCGGTTTCGTGCTCCAGCCCGAGCGCGGCACTGTGTCGGTGGTAAACGTGCGCGCACTCGGCGTGCAGGACAACGATCCGCTGACGCCCGGTCTCAACGACATTCCCGTGGGTACGCTGCCCGTCGGCCTCGCCGAGGACACGAGCGGCTGTCACGTGATGGTTGCCAACGCCGGCAGCTGCGATCTTGCTGACCTCAGCGTCAGCAGCGCGCTCGATCTCAGCCGCATTGCCGAGGTCAATCGCGTCAACGTGACTGCCCCCAACGGCGACCTGATGTTGACCCGACCACGCTCGATAGCTTCGGGCCCGCAAATCGAAGAGGTCGGTCAGCTGTGCCCGGTTGCGGCCCAGGGAAATGTCTACCTGGCCTATCCCGATTGTCACTTAGTGGCGGTGGTGGAAGCGGCCACGGGTCAAATTCAGGCTGGCCTTGCCTTTCGAGATGACGGAAGCGTCGAGCCCGCCACCGATGCTGACTACGCGGCCTGTCCTGTGCAGTGTGGGGATTCGATTCTGAGCCTCGCGCACGGCACCGCGCCTGAGCTTCTCGTCGAGCGCCCGGTCGACATGCAGGTGTCGCCTGATGGCAGCCAGCTGTACGTGACCAGCGAGTCGAGCCCCTTCTTCACGATCGTCGATCTCGATGCCGATGGGCTACCAACAACTACCTTGCGCCGACTTCGGGTCGAAGGCGATGTCGGCCTCTTGCACTTCTCCGTATCCAATCGCATCGACATGGGTGGCGACTTGCGCGGTGGCGAGCATCTCAACCTTCCGGTCGGCGAGTTTCAGTTCGCGTATGTCATCGCGACAGACGGAACCATTCGGGTCCTCGATCTCGATAGCGGTCTGGAGTGCGACACCCAAGTGGATCCACGTCTACTGCGAGACGAGACCGATGTCGCATTCCTAAGCTGCATGCCGGTCGGTGATCCTCGAACGCCTCCCCGCCGCGAAGGTGCTCGCGGTCCGGGTATTCAATTGCCAGGCTCCCTGCAGCAGGGGCGTAACGGACTCACCACCCTGGCCGTGCCTCTCGACGTGTCCATCGTCGACGTTCCGGAACCACCCGTCCTCTCAGCCGTCTCTGGGCCAGACGACATGGTCGGCACCTTCGCCTTCGCGACCGCGGCAACCGGTCTGGTCTACATCATCAACGTCGATGACGATAACTACGCTGACTTCGAAGATCCGGAGGATCCTCTGGATGTCGCCTTGCCGCTGGCCCTGGCGCACCAACTTCGCGACAACGTGATCTCGCGCAACGCGCTGGCCACTGGCTGCGCCACGCCCACGGCACAGCGCACGGAGCTCGGCGCGCGCCTGATGTCGGATCCAACGCAGATTCTCGATCCCGGGCAGGTCGCCACCAACAAGCTCTACGAGCTGCCTACTCTTCGCGGGCTTGAGTGTGAGGGCGAAGACGCTCTCGGCAACTTGGTGAGTACGGTCGTGACCGAGCTGTCCTTTGCTGCCGATGTGCTGACGCGCGAGTTTGCATTCCCCGACTTGCGCGTCGTCGAAAATCAGGAGTGGTTCATCTCCTGGGAAGGAACCCTGGCCGCCGACAATAGCTTCGTGAACATCGATGGCCCGCCGGTGCGCAAGGGCGTGGTGAGTCGCGACGGTGAGCGTGCGCTGCTAAGCGATGCCAGCGATCCTTTCTGCGGCATTGGTGTCGAGCCCTTCGATATCGTCGCGCTGGTCGGCTGCGATCCGCTTCAAAACGACAACCAGTGCGGCGTGGATGAAACCTGCTTCGTCCACCCCGACGCCAGCTCCGCCGTCAATAGCGGTGTCTGCTTGCCAAAGAATCGCCGCGAGGAGCTAGCCGCTAGCTGTCGCGATTTTCTCATCAGCCGCCGACGCTACAGCGTCATGACCAGCGCCAAAGGTGAGCTTGAATTTAGGCCTCGCCATCGCATGTTGCGCAGCACGCCGCTGGATGGCTGCGAATCTGCGGAGCAGTGCGTCGACATGGCGGCCGCCGAGCGGGTGCTTGCCAATGGTGCTCATCCCATCGAGGCAGATTTGCCCGCGCCCGAGCGCGAGTTCACCTGGACCTGTCAGGCCGACGACAGCCGCGCTCCAGGCGTGGATCGCTGCCTCATGAGCTGTGACTCGAGTGCCGATTGCGAGAACGGCTTTACTTGTTCCGAGGGACTTTGCGTCGAGGCAGAGCTGCCACCAGAAGAGTGTCTGGTCTCTGTGCAGCGCTACCAGCTCTTGGCGGGTGAAGCCTTTGCCGTGCTGGGCGCCGACGACGGTTACATTCACTCCATCGTCGCCGACCCCGACACCGGGGAGTGCGTGCGCCCTGCGAGCGCCAATCCTCTGGTTATCGGCCGGATCCCACTACGAGCGGAGCCCTGTGATGACGATGGTGATGCCCGTACCGGTCCAAATCCCTGTTCCACGACGATCACGCACAGCGAAGAGTACATTCCCTTCACCGTCGAGGGCGGTGTGTGTGTTCCGCATGACAACGAGATTCGAACTCGGGAAGCGCCCGCCATCGAGTTTTCCAATCCAGCTCTGACCTTCCACCTGGTCGACACCGAGACCAAGGGTGATCTTGATTGTCGTAACGATCAGGCTGGAACCGGGCCGAGCATCGGCACCCCGTACTCCGGCTACCAGATCATCCTGGATGTGGGCGGCGGCTTCTTGCCCAAAGCGGTGCCGAATCTCGAAGCAGCACTGCCAATTCGGATCATCCTGGGGCCAGCCGGCAAACTCTGGGTGCTCGATCAGGGCGATGCCTCGGCAATCACCAGGGGTCGTTTGTTCAGGCTGAACCCCGCAGCACCAAGCGGATTCGAAGTCGCGACGATCCTTTAGGGCTTCGAAGGCGTCACGATCCTCAAGGCGCCTTCGATCTGGCCGTGATACTCCAGGGGCGCGGCTAGGGCAGGACAGGGAAGCGCCTTATATAGGTGCTTGCGATTACCTGCAGTAATCGGCTGCGTAGTCCGCCGTTTTCTTGCCCGCAACGATCAGGCGAGCGACAAAAATGTGTGGCCGCAACTGATACAGATCTCTTCAAAGACAAAATCGAAGTTAGCCTCGACGGACGTCAGATCTTCTATCTCTTCTTCGGCGGAGCGGTCATCGCGACCCTGGTGTTCGTGCTCGGTGTGATGGTCGGTCGCCGGGTCGAAGCTCGGGCACTTGTGGAGGCTGGATCGCCCACGACCGATCCATTGGCGGCTCTCGATCGCATGCAGGGGAACGAAGGCCTGGCCTTTCCCACGGCGTTGCGGGGCGACGAGCAGGTCATGCTTGGTGCTGTTGACGAAGACCTAGCCAAGCGCAAACAGACTTTGAAGCCCGGTATCGGTGGGCCGGTGAGCGCGGCCAAGCCCGTAGAGCCGGCGCAGCCTGCAGCAGAAGCGCACGCGGAGCCCGATGCTGCCAAAGCCAAAGCCGAAGCTGACAAGGCCGAGGCCGCGAAGCTAGAAGCGGCGGCGGTCAAAGCCGAAGCTGACAAGCACGCCAAAGCGGAGGCGGACAAGAACGCCAAGGCGCAAGCGGCGAAGGCTGCGCAAGCCGAGGCCGAAGAAGCTGCCGAAGCGGAAGCGGACAAAGCCAACATCTCGGATCGGCGCTTCACCTTGCAGGTCGGCAGTTTTCAGGACAAAGCGGAAGCGGATCAGTTCTTTCGAGGGCTGGCATCCACGCGTTACGAGCCCTACATGGTCGAAGCCGACGTTCCGGGCAAGGGCAAGTACTACCGGGTTCGCGTCGGTGGCTACGGCTCCTTTGAAGAGGCCGTCGCCGCGAAATCGAAGTTTGAGTCCAGTGAGCACGTCATCGCCTACGTCACACGTCTGAAGTAGTTCCGGCCGCTGGGCGAGGCTGTCCGGGCACCGTCCGAGCGCTGTCCGGGCCTCGCCTCGCCTCGCCTTGCCTGCTCGCCGCCTCGGGGTGGCCATGGCGTGGGAGCGACGAGGGCCGAGGTACGAGGGCTCTCCCTGAGATTTCCAAGGCTTGCAGGGCATGACCTGAAAACTCCGAAAGTTCGCCACGGAGCGGGCCAGGTTTCCCGAAACGCCGGCATCTGGCCGTCATACCCGGACGCTACAAAGCGGACATGGCACGCCGAAGCCCGTCCGACACGCCCTTGATGCGCCAGTTCCTGGAGGTCAAGGCCGAGCACCCGACGGGCATCCTGTTCTTCCGAATGGGCGACTTCTACGAGATGTTCTTCGAGGACGCGGTCATTGCAGCCAAGGCGCTGGACCTCACTCTCACCAGTCGCGACAAGGGCAAGCCTGACGCGGTGCCCATGTGCGGACTGCCGCACCACGCCGCGCGCGGCTACATTGCTAGACTCACCGAGCAAGGCTTCAAGGTCGTCATCTGCGAGCAGGTCGAAGATCCAAAACTCGCCAAGGGGCTGGTCAAGCGTGCGGTCGTGCAAATCGTCACGCCCGGTGTTGTCGTCGACGATGAAGTTCTCGACCCAAAGACAGCTCGCTACCTGGCCTCGGTGTGCCCGGAGAGCAAAGGGCCGCGGGTAGGGCTTGCCTACGTCGATGTCTCTACCGGCGAATTTCGCGCTACCGAGCTCGATTCGATCGCCGAGCTCGCTGCCGAGCTCACCAGAGTAGCACCCAGAGAAATTCTGGTCGGCCATAAGGAGCTCGAGCAGGGACCGATCAAGCGCCTGCGCGAGCGCTTTCGCGACACCGCATACACCGCCGTTACCAGGCGCACTGCCGATGAGGCCGAGGCGCTGCTCAGTGGCGCGCTAGCCGATTCGCTTCCTGAGCTCGGTCTGGGCGAGCTACCACTGGCAACACTAGCCGCTGCCGACGTTCTACAGTACGCACGCGAAACCCAACCTACGGGCACCTTGCCGGTCAGTCGATTGCAGATCTATCGCAGCGGCCAGGCCGTGGTCCTTGACGAAGCGGCGGTCGCCAACCTCGAGCTTGTGCAGACCTTGGTTGGCAGCAAGAAGTCTGGTTCCTTGCTCGAGGTCTTGGACCGCACGAAGACGGCGACGGGTGGCCGTACCCTGCGTCGCTGGCTGCTCTACCCCTTGCTCGACCTCGATGCAATCGAGGCACGACTCGACGCCGTGCAGTACCTGGTCGAGCAGGCATCGATGCGCGCCAAACTGCGCGATGCACTTCGGGAGATCTACGACATCGAGCGACTGGCCGGTCGTCTCTCACTGGGCGTGGCCTCTCCCCGTGACATGGGGCGCTTGCGCTGGTCGCTCCAGCAGCTGCCCTCTGTCGGCAAGCTGCTCAAGGCGGCAGGGAAGGGCGCCACCGTGCCCGCACTCTTGAGCATCGACGCAGCGCTACTCAAGACTCTCAAGAGCGTCGCTGACCGCCTGGCCGAGTCACTGGTCGACGAGCCGCCATTGGTCACAAAGGACGGCGGTCTGATCCGCGATGGATTTTGTGCTCGCGTCGATGAACACCGTGGACTGGCAAGTGGCGGCAAGGAAGCCATCCTGGCCATCGAGACCCGCGAGCGGGCCGCTACCGGCATCTCCAAGCTGCGCGTCAAGTACAACCGGGTCTTTGGCTATTACATCGAAGTGAGCCGAGGCTCCATTGAGAGCGTTCCTGCGCACTACGTCCGCAAACAAACCGTCGCCAGTGCCGAGCGTTACGTCACCAGCGAGCTGGCCGAGCTAGAAACCAAGATTCTCGAAGCACAGGACGCCTTGGTCGCCCGCGAGCAGGAACTCTTTGCGGAGCTGTGTAGCCGCGCGGTCGAGAGCATCGAGCAGATCCTAGAGGCTGGGCAGATCGTGGCCAACGTGGATGCCCTGGCAAGCCTTGCCGATGTAGCGCACGACTTCGGCTATGTCCGCCCGACAGTAAACGACTCCGAGTCGCTTGCCATCGTCGACGGTCGTCACCCCGTGGTGGAGCGCATGGTGGGCGCTGGCGAGTTCGTGCCCAACTCCTGCCACATGGACACGAGTGACGCACAGTTGGTGCTCATCACGGGGCCCAACATGGCCGGCAAGTCGACCTACATGCGGCAGATTGCCCATACCGTGCTGATGGCGCAGATGGGCAGCTTCGTGCCCGCCTCGCAGGCAACCATTGGTTTGGTGGATCGCGTCTTCACCAGGGTGGGCGCAGCTGACAACCTGGCGCGCGGGGAGTCGACCTTTATGGTCGAGATGCGCGAGACCGCTGCGATCCTCAGTGGAGCCACGCGCCGCTCGTTGGTCGTGCTCGATGAAGTCGGGCGCGGCACCTCGACATTCGATGGCGTCTCGATCGCCTGGTCGGTCTCCGAGTACCTGCACGATGCCATTGGTGCCCGCACTCTGTTTGCGACCCATTACCATGAGCTGACGCGACTCGCCGAAACCAGACCGCGGGTCAAGAACCTGAGCGTCGCCGTGCGCGAGGTGGCAGGCAAGATCGTCTTCCTTCGCCAGGTCGTCGAGGGGGGCGCGAGCCGCAGTTACGGAATCGATGTCGCTCGACTTGCGGGCTTGCCACGTTCGGTCATTTCTCGCTCGCGACAGATCCTGGCGGAACTCGAACGCGGTCAGCTGCATGGGGAAAGTTCTCAGTTGACCCTGTTCTCGGCCCTATCTACGCCCGCTGCGCAGGTCGACGCAGACAGTGTCGCCCTCTGTGAGAAGCTGGAATCGATCGACCCACATCGCGTCACACCGATCGAAGCCATCGCTCTTCTGGCCGAGCTCAAAGAACTGTCGAGCGGCCCAGCCAACTGAGTTCCGAGTTTGGGGGGACGCACACCCTGCGCGATTTCGGTCTGCGGGGGCGTGCCCCCTCAATTCGCCAGCCCGTGTTGAAATGACTGGGGAAATCTGTGGCACCGTCCTTGCTCTGTAGGGGCCACAGGAGGAGCCCAGTTTGAAGAACTCAAAAATAGGAATCGCACTCGCTGGCCTGTGTTCACTCACGGCCTGCGGAAACAGCAGCTCACAAGGACCCCTGGATGAAGTCGACTCGATCGTCTTTATCGAGAGGGCCGAGCGCATGGGAGGCATGGGAGACATCTTCCAATACGACTCCTACGTCGCCGGCGCCAAGCTCGTGAAGCTGTCACCACCAACCGCCGATGGCAAGCGCACGGTCATCTGTTGTGACCAGGCTTCGGAGTACGCCGACCTCGACATCATCGATTTCGACCTGTCGTACGACGCCAAGAGCATCGTGTTCTCCGCCCGTCTCTCGGAAGACCAGCACTACGGACTCTTCACTCTCGACGTTGAGAGCGGAGACATCGAGCAGCTGCCGACGGATCCGAGCCACGACTACGTGTATCCAACCGTGTTGCCAGGAGACCGCGTTCTCTTCGCCACCAACGCCGTCGTCGAAGAGGGTGCTCCTCAGTTCCGCGACGAGTACGAGCGTGGCACGACACTGCAACTCGGATCGATTGCCCTCGACGGCAGCGACGAGAAGCTCTACTCGCGCAACCTGTCTCACCGCATCACAACCACGGTCCTTTCGACGGGCGAGGTTCTCGTGACCCAATGGGACCACCTGAACCAAATGAATGCCGGCCAGCTGATTCGCATGAATCCCGACGGAACTCGCGTTCGTGAGGCCTTCGGCAAGCAGGGCACTGGCGCTTCGAACTCCTACTACAAGACGGTTGAAATCGCTCCTGGTCGTATCGCTGCTATCGGCAGCTCGCGCGACCGCACCTTCCAATCGGGCGGCATCCTCGACATCCGCCTTGGTCAGCCTTACGAGACCGCGGATGGCGACATCTACGCCGACGTGGAAGAGTCCGAAGCCAACGCCTCGGCTCGCCTCCTCACTCCGCAGGTGCCACTTGGACGTGACCCTTCTTCCAACACGGTCGGCCGTTACTACAACGCCTACCCGCTCAACGCCAAAGAGTATCCAGACTTCATCGTCTCCTGGGCTGACGGCCCCGTGCAGTCTGAAGTCAACGGCGCGGCTGGCGTGGCTCCCAACTTCGGCCTCTACCTCTACGACTCCGAGAAAGGCACTCGCCTACCCATCTACGACAAAGAAGGCACCTGGGAGATCAACCCAATGCCGCTTGTCGCTCGCACCGCACCTCCGACCATCGCCGAGACCGGTGCCAACCAGTTCTCCGACGAGAAGGTCCTGATCGGCGCCATGAACGTCTACGACTCTTCGATTCAAGACTTCGAGCCTGGCAGCATCTACGGCGTTCGTGTCGTCGAGGGCTTCTCGGGTGAAGAGGGCGTCGGTATGGACTTCGGCCTCACCCGCGCTGAAGGTGCACAGACTCTCGGCATCTCGCCAATCCGTGAAGACGGATCGTGGGCTGCTCTGATTCCTGCCAACATCCCTGTTCGCCAAATCGCCATCGACAAGTTTGGTATGGGACTTCGCCACGAGCCGGTCTGGATCTCGGGTAACCCTGGCGAGTCGATGTTCTGCGGTGGCTGTCACGAGAGCCGAAGCGGCACGACGGTGGTGCAGCCTGGTCTCACCGAAGCTGTTGCTCGCGGTCCCGTCGACCTGCTCAGCGACATCGGCCGCTTCGATCGCCAAAAGACCACCAACTTTGCCGACTCGAACGTCGGTGTACCTTGGGACCTCGCTCTGCAGCCCATCTTCGACGCCAAGTGCATCGCTTGTCACGACGGTGACGCTTCCAAGCCAGGCAACGCTAGCTACACGATCAGCGACGACATGGGCTTCTCGCAAACGGTCGTCTTCGACCTTCGCAGCCAGGCCATCACGGTCGGTACGGGCGAAGACATGGT
>JAHEAK010000161.1 GCA_024642805.1 Kofleriaceae bacterium
CCCTAGGTGAACTCATCGTCGAGGCGCTGAGCAAGTCTCCCGACGATCGCCCGGCCAGTGCCGCAGTCATGCGTGAGCGGCTCTTGCGAGTTTTCCCTAGCACGGCATCCCCCACCACCCAGGGGCGCTCGCAACGACCAACGCCGCCGGTCCAACCACGGGCCGAAGGCGAGACCGCGATTCGGCACTCGACACGCCTTACCTGCGTGCTAGGCAAGAAGGACTCTGCGCTGGTTGGTCGAAGCGAAGAGATCCAAAAGATCGCTGCCTTTTGCGAGGGCGAGAGCGACGCAACCGCTTTGTTGGTCACCGGACCACACGGCGTAGGCAAGGCGCGCCTGATTCGCGAAGCCACGCGCAAGACGGGGGCCGACACCAAGGTCTTTGCAGGCGCCGCTGACCCGAGCGGCCTCAAGCTCGCCTGGTACCCACTCTTGAGCATCATGGAGCAAATCCTGGGACTTCAGGGTTCGCCGACTGTGGATTCACTGAGCAAAGCGGCCGCCCAGGCGGGTCTACCTGAGCGCGACCTACCAGGTCTCGCGGAAATCTTTGGCCTGGAAGGGCCAGCCACACAGCTCGAGCTTGCGGTTCGACGTCGAGAAGCCCGGGCCGCAACTCTTCGCACCTTGCAGAGCATCGGCCGCCGCTTCAACAACTCGGTCATCGTGTTTGTCGACACCGACCGCTTCGATCATCCGAGCATCGAGCTCATCAAGGAGCTGCACAGCAAGCTACCTGCCAATGTTCGTCTGATCCTCAGCTCGGAAGAGCCCATGAAGCTCGGCGACGCTGGCATGGATCACTTGCCCCTGGTGGGTCTGCCACCACAGCACGCCCGTGATCTCGCACAGCGTCTGGCCGGAGGCGCGCACGGAGTGCCCGACGCGCTGGCGATTCAATCCATCACCGGCGGTTCTCCCGCTGCCATCGAACAGCTCGCCGGTTGGATTCAGCTTGGCCATGGCACAGCCAACATTCCCTCCCTGCTGGTCGATCTGGTGTCCATCCGAATCAATCGCCTGCCGGCCGCGTCACGGCGAGTTCTGCAGGCGGTGGCAATTCACGGAACCGTCGCACCACGCTCTCTGGTCGAGCACACGATCGACGAGGAAGAGCGCGCCTCTCTCGAGAAGAACAGCTGGACTGGCTTGCTGGTCGTCGACAGCGACACACTGACGATCCCAACTGACCTCGTTGCGCAGATCATCAGTGCGTGCACGCCGGCGGATGTACGCAGGCGACTGCACCGACGGGCCTTCGAAGCCTATGGCCACCACGGTCCCGCGGGCATCCGAGCTAACCACGCCGAAGAGGCCGGCGAGCTAAGCAGTGCCTATGATCTCTACATCACCGCCGGTTCCGACTCGGTACGTCGATTCGACGATCCGGGTGCCGCCGTCTGGTACGGGCGCGCCCTCTCGTGCGCGCGCACCTTGCACGGACAGGCCGCCGAAAACGCACTGCCCCGTCTAGCCGGCGCAAGTGTTCTCCTTGCCGAGGTCCTTCGACAGAGCGGCGAATACGGTCTGGCGAGTGGTGTGTGCGAAGAAGCGCAACTCTTCGGTCCCGACGACCAACAGCGCGCCATGATTCATCGCACCCTCGGCGTGATTTCGCTGAGCGCAGGCAAGTCCGAGCGAGGCGGCGGCTTTCTAAAGCTGGCCATTGGCGACGCACTGCGAGCAGGTGATCGCGAGTTTCTCTGCCAGTGTTATCTCGACCTCATCGTCGCCCTCGACAAACAGGGCAAGCGAGCACAGGCCACCAAGGAACTACGAGAAGGCATCGACATCATCACGATGGGTGACGGCCTGCGCACCGCGCACGGGCCTAATCGCCTGTGGAGGCTCGGACTCAAGCTCGCCGACCGACTATTCAAAGATGACGAACTGGACGCGGCTCGTGAAACGGGACAGCGAGCGCTGGCCTTGGCTACCCGCATCGGCAACTCACACGCCTGTGGTCGCATCTCGGCCTTGCTGGCTCAGATCTGTGAGGCTGCTGGTGATCGCGGTGCCGCCCTACGCCACCGCTCCAATGCAATCGATGCCATGCGCACCCTCGGCGATCGACGGTCGACGGCGGAACTATTGATAGAGACCGCTCGCACCAGCGCGAGCAAGAAGCAGCCCTCAGCAGGCGCCGATCCGCTCGCGGCTCTTCGTCTGGCGCACAAACTCGCCCTCGAAGTTGGCTGGGATGAAGGCGCCGCCATGAGTCGACCGTGACTCTCGAACAAGCCCGGCGCGCACACCGCTGCCTGCAATCGGTGTGGGTCATCGTCAGCTCCGAGCACGACGATGCCGTCGCACATGACGTGGCCGCCTTGGGGCGACGTCTGAGCACCGCCATCGAGGCCAAGGATCTAGCCGCGTGTGAGGCTGCGGTGGTGGAGGTTCGCAGCTGGCTTGCGAGCTCGGCCGGGGTCGTCGTATCCAGACTGCAGTACGTCTTCGAAAAGTCCTAGCGGCGGTCTCGATTGGCAGCTCAAGCGCCTGCCAGCCAGCGCGCAAGACGAAGTCGGACAGGCCAGATTTTGCCACAATATCAAGCACTTGCGCGACTTAACGACGATCGCAGCGGATCACCCGCACACGGGGGCCCCTGCCCTTGCGCCCACACCGCTGTGAATCGACCTCGATCCATGACCTCCGGCCGTGACATGGGTAGGATGCTCGCCACTTCCGCTCGACACCTGATATAGGAGTTTTCGTGTCCACCAAGTCACTTTCAGACCGTCGCCAGGCCCTTGAAGATTGTTTCTTCAAGGAGCAAGAAGCCAAGAACCTATCTCGCCTGCGAGACGAACTCGCCTCCAAGAAGAAGGCCGAGGAACTCGGCGAAGCATCGGGCATCGATAACGCCCAGGTCCTCGCAACGCTGGTCAAGCTCGACGTCGGTGCTGGCGATCTTCACGCCCTTGCCTTGGTTCCCTTGGTGACTGTTGCTTGGGCTGATGGCTCGGTCAGTGAACCTGAGCGAGAGGCCATTCTGCGAGCTGCGCACGATCAAGGCGTCTTGTCTGGTACGCACGGCTACCAGCTTCTCGAGGCATGGCTCGGCAACAAACCGGGCGCTGATCTCTTTCAAAGCTGGGCTGGCTACGTGTCCTCGCTTACGGCACTCCTCGATGAGGATGAAGTCACTGCGCTCCAGGAGAACATTCTCGGTCGCGCTAACGATGTCGCCAGCGCCGCCGGTGGCATTCTCCGCATCGGAGCTGTATCCGCTGCCGAACAGAAAGCCCTGCAAGCCATCGCCGACGCTTTCGGCAACTAGGCACAGCGCCATCGCTCCGGCCATTCATGAGCGAGCCTTGGGCACACGTACGAGCACACGAGACGGGAGTTTCGCTCACGACCGTCGTCGGCGGAATCTCTCTTGCTCTTCGCCATGCGCGCACCTGCGCCCGCGCGGGGCTAACGGGTATTCGCTTTGCGATCGCCGACCAGGCCGAGCGTGAACATGTGCAGGCGCTCTTCGCGCGAGATCCTGCGCCGGCCGGTCTAGAGCTTGTCATCAGCGATAGCGCGCCCTTCGACGAAGGCCTGCAACTCGAAGCCTCGGCAATCTATCTGCGCGACACCCTCAAAGAGGCGCTGGCGGAGCCGACCGCGCACGCCCCGAAAGCCGACTTTCAGATCGCTTCGCCCTCGACCATTCGAGGGGCCAACCAGTTTCTCTTTGCGCAGATTCGCAAGTCCGTCACCTTGGACGGCGTCATTGCCTACTACCTCATGCGCCCTTTGGCGCGGGTGTTCACGAGCGCCGTGCTCAATACCCGCGTCAGTCCCAACCAAGCGACACTAGCCGCGCTGGCGTGCGGACTGGCTGCGGCGAGTTGTGCAGCCCTGGGAAGCGCCCCCCTGGCACTCTTGGCAGGGCTCTTCTACTGGATGGGCGGCGTGCTCGACTGCGTCGATGGCGAGCTGGCCCGGCTGCGCCTGCAGAGCTCCAAGATAGGCGAGTGGCTCGACAGCATGGTCGACGAGTTCTCAACGGTCTCGCTGGTCGCTGGTCTGGGTATTGGCCTCTTTCGTGACGGCGCAGGCAGTGAGTGGCTCCTGCTCGGCCTCGGTGGGGCTGGGCTCGGCGTCATCGCGCTGGCGCCCATGTACATTCACTTGCACCGGCGCGGCCTGGCCATCGACACGGCCCAGTTCCCGTGGTTCTTTGGCAACTCGAATGCCGCCGAGGATGAGGGTGTGCAGTCCTTGTTCGGCAAGCTCATCAACTTCCTGTCCTACTTCATACGTCGTGACGCCAACATCACGGGCACCTCGGTCCTGCTGATACTCAATTTGCGCAGCGCGGCCCTGTGCATCATCTGTGGCGGCTTCGTCATCACGCTGCTCCTTGTCATCACGCACTATGGCGTGACGGCCTTGCGCCCAAGCACTAGCGAACGCGCTTGACAGACGAGCTCATGCTGGCGATGAGGACTTCGTCGCCAGCTCCGAGCGCAGGCAATTCGACCGTGAAGCGAGCGCCGCCCAGCGGACTCTCGCCCGCCACAATCTGCCCCTGATGATCGGAGACGATTCGGTGCGCGATTGCCAAGCCAAGCCCGGTTCCGCCGTGCGCGTGTTTGGTCGTGTAATAGGGCGTAAAGAGCTTTTCGCGGGCTTCGGCGCCAATACCCGGTCCGTTGTCATCGACACGAATCGCCACGGCCTTGCCATTGCGAGTGCTCTCGGTCGTGACCACGATGCGACCCTCGGGATCGTCAGCGATGGCATCACGTGCGTTCTCGATGAGGTTGAGGAGCAGCTGGCTGATGGTGTCCTTATCGGCGTCGATCGAGGGCAGCCCCTCGGCGAGAGAGCTCTCGAGCTGCCCGCTGCCTTGGTACAGGGCCAGCTGGGCGCGAACGACATCGTTGATGGATAGCTTGGTCTTCTTGGGTTTGGGCATGCGCGCAAACTCGGAAAACTCGGCGACGATGCGCTTGAGTCGCGCGGCCTCCTCCAACACCGTGGCCGTGCTTTCCTCGAAGACTTCGTCGAAGGAAGGGTGCTTTTTAGCAAAGGTCTTGCGCAGCGTCTCCATGGACATCTGTATGGGCGTGAGTGGATTCTTTATCTCGTGGGCAAGACGCCGCGCTATCTCCTGCCAGGCAGCCACTCGCTCGGCCATCATGAGTCGCTCCTTGGACTCCTTGAGATCGATCATCATGGTGTTGAGCGCCTCGCCCACCTCACCGATCTCGTCGTCGCTGGAGGTCTGCACCTGATGATCGAGGTCGCCACGTGCGGCAGCCTGGGCGCCAGCGACCAGAGCATGCAGGTTACGAGTCATGCTGCGAGCGACCAGGAAGCCGAGCAAGACCGTGAGTAAGAGTGCCGCCAGCGCCAAGGCGGCGCTGTACAGGGTTACCTTCTTGAGCAAGGCGGGCAGAGCGTCGTTGCTCACACGCAGTTCGACCCGCGCCACCTCCTTGCCGTCGAAGCCACGCAGCGGGTACGAAAACATGCCCGATGCCGCCTTCCAAGGGTGCTTGGGTGCCACCAATTCCTGGCCCGTCGCGCTCACCACTCGTACGTGCACCCCATCGAGTTGGCGCACCGACTTCAAGAAGTCATCGCCAATGCGCCTGCCGCCAACGATCGTGACCGAGTAGTCACCGTCCTTTAGTTCTCGACCCGCCTCGACCACGAGCACCTTGCTGATGGTGCCCTTGTCGAGAAGGGTCTCCATGGCGTAGTAGGGCGCGCCATTGCTGGCACGCGCCTGCGCTCCCAACTCGCGTAACTCTTCGCCCATGGCAGGCATGTAGTGCGGAGCGTCGAGCACGATGAAGCGCTGATCGAGGAGGTAGAGCAGATCGAGAGAGAGCTGTCGCATGAGCGGACCACCAGCACTGCGCACACGCTGGCGCGCCCAGGTGGGAAGCTCGCCGCTGCCGGTCTGCAACTCGATGAGCGTGCCGCCAGCGTATGGATCTTCACGGCTGGCAAGTCCTTGCACGCGACTCTCGAGATCTTGTTCGAGGCTGTGAATGACGCGCTGCATTTCGGCGCCACTAACCTCTTTGGCGCGCGCAGCCTCATCGCGCAGTGCCGAAGTCAGAATCGTTCTGGTGACCAGGGCGGCCGCCGTTATCGGCACCAGAGCTGCGATGCAAAACCACAGAGAGAAGCGCCCGCGAAGGTGCATTAGCGTGCCTTCCCCTTTGGGGACATAGCCCTACCCTGCCGCTCGCTCGATAGACAAAAGGACATGGTCGTCAGTTCTTTTCGGGCAATCCAAAGAAGAATAGGTCTTCAAAGCGGAGCCGCAGCCCAGGTGCAAAGCCCGTAGCTTGCACATCGCTGCGCGAGTGCACTCGAAGGCCGCGATGAAAGAGAGGCACCAGCGGCAATTGGCTGTCAAAGCTCTGCACGAGCTTGGCCTCGCTCTGCCCGGCCAGCGCGCGCAGGTCTTGCCAACGGCGGCCCGCGACGAAGGCGGCGCGAATGAGGTCACTCGTCGACGGAGCCGCCAGCGCAAGCTGACCAATGAAGAGGTCGCACTTGCCACTTCTCGTGCGATCCATGAAGTTTTGGGCGTCGAGCTCGACCCGCTTGGTGCGAATACCAAAGTGAAAGAGCGCGGCCGCGACCCGATCGGCAATGGCAGCGTCATCTGGCCGTGACTTGTTTACCAGGAGATCGAGCGTGAGCGTGCCCGCTTCGAGCCGGGAATAGCGCCTGGCCAGCGCGGCCATGAGTCGACTTGCCGTTCGCATGTCGGAGTTTTGGCGCACGGGCGTGCGGGCGGGCAGCACGCTCTTTGTCGGCACTACTTTTTCACCGGTAGTCACCTGCTGCATACCGCTGCGACCGATGGCCTCCGAAAGCGCGTGCCGAAACTCAGCATCAGCTGTGATGGCATCCTGGCTGCCAAAGCCGAGGTAGGCCAAGAGTTGCGGATCGCCCTGGTTGCTGGCCGTGCGATACTTGGGACGATGGCCTGGGAACGCGATGTCACCACGCAGGCTCAATTGCGCCTCGCCCGTTTCGTAGCGACGTGCTTCCGCGCCTTGCTCCTCGAACCAACGCAGCACCAACTGGTCGATGTAGCTGCGCCCGCCGAAATAGGAATCATTGGCCGACAAACGCACTTCGCGATTGCTGGCCGAGCGCTGCTGCAGGCGAAAGACGCCTGAGCCAAGCACTCGCCGCCAGGTTGGTGCGCGCCCGCCTTCGGTAACCGATGCGTGCACGTCGGCCAGGCGGCGAGCCAGAGTAGGATCCGCCTGTCGCATGTGCAGGACCAGCTCACTTGCTCCCACCTCGATGCTCTGTACCGAATCGAGGAGGTATCCGTAGTGACTGCTTCGGAGTCGTTCGAGGCTCAGGGCGACGTCCCTGGGCTGCAGTACTCCGCCACTGTGAAACGCGACGCCCTCGCGAATGGGAAGGTGCACCAGCAGGGGATTGCTTTGGTCTGGCATGGCCGAGGCAAGGCTGGGTGCGAGCTGCCCTTCGCGCATTTCGTAGAGCCTGTCGAAGAGAAGACTGACCATGGTCACTTCGGTGTGTGTCTGTGCCTGCAAGGGATCGAGCTCGCGCGGCTCTTCAAGCAAAGAGGCGGTTAGGCTTTGCCCGTAGGCTCGCCGTCCTTCGGCCATGGCGGCGGGCACTCCGAAGAGCAGTGTCGCCAAGGCCAGCAAGGCAGCAACGCGTCGCGCGCGCCTCGCCCGCGCTGTCAATTCAACAGCCATAGGCTGACCTTCTTGCCTGCTTGCACCGCGACCATGACACCAAGACCGGCGTCACCATCGAAATCGCCAACCGCGAAAGCGACAATGCCACCATCGACATCGCGCCGCAAAAGCACGCGTTCCCCCTCCGGCCCAAGGGTGCGCACCGTAACCTTGTCGCTTTGCCCGGGAAGGCTCAGCTCGCTCGTGATCACATCCGGTACCCCATCGTTATCGACATCGGTCACGAGATGGGCATAGCCAACCGGTTGCACGACCCTGGCCTGACTCTGACAAATGAGTGCATCGCCGACACACTGGATGCGCAGCGTGCCTGCCAGGTCGACCTCGCTGAGGAGCTGCAAAGGGTGCCCTGTGGGATCGACGAGATGCTGACTACAGCGAGCCGAATAGAGACTCGGCGAGAGCAGGCTGGAGCCAAGCTTAGGGGCATCGCTGCCTTGCCAGCTGCGCCCTGTGCCTAGAAAAAAGTTGCGGCCGGGTGCGGCCTGCAGCGCGCTCTGCTCACAGAGCGGATAGCCCTGCCATTCGGCAACCAGTGTCAGAACGCCTTCCTTCATCTGATAACTGCCGCCGACCTCCTGATCGCTGGTGCGAATCCGCAGGGTCGGCACGCCCTCGACATTGGCGATGCTGGCGGCACCAATGGGATCGCGAGAGCGCATGCGCGCGGGCGTCTGTGGCAGATCGTAGAGCTCGCGCACATCGAAGAGACCACGGGCGCGGGTGAGTACCGCGATCTTCTCGGTGGTCAGCGCGTAGACCTCGCTCTTGCCATCTCCGTTGAGGTCGCCGGCAACCACATCCACGAGCTGGCCAGGGACTTCACCGGTCCACACTTTGCCCGGTCGCCAGCGCAACTTGCGCGGTACAGGAGGCACGATCGCTCGCTCTTGAAAAAGTGCTTCACGCGCCTCTTGCATGCGCGTGAGCCAGTGCTCGAGTCCAGTGGACGACGTACTAGGGTCGGCGGCAAAGGCCAGGCTGCACGGAGCGGACAGCAAGCAGAGCACGAGGGCCGCGCTCAAGAGCCGCTTCACGGGACATCCTCATCCGTGCTCGACTGCTCATCAAAGTCGCCGTACTGATCGAGGATGGCGTCATCGGCACCGACTTCTCCGGCGCTCGGCGCGACCTCGGTCGGGCCCGTGCCTTCCAGGAAGACCTCATCGTAGGCACCCTCGGTAGCACCCTCTGCCGCCAGGAGACCGGTCGCTGCATCGATCCTCATCTGGACCACACCCGGCGGCATGGTGAACTTCGCGGAGCGCTTGCCGAGCACCTTCATGATGTCGATGAAGACCGGCAAGGCGGTCTTGCTGCCACCCTCTTTGGGGCCGAGCTCGCGCTTGAAGTCATCGAATCCGATCCAAACCCCGACGACGAGGTTGGCATCCATGCCGACGAACCAGGCGTCGCGCGCATCATTCGACGTGCCGGTCTTTCCAGCGATGTCCAGTCCCAACTTGGCGGCGCTTGCTCCCGTGCCCAGGGTCATCACGCTGCGCATCATGTCGAGAACGACGTAGGCGACCTCTGGGCGCAAGACCGAGCGCGGCTCGGCGGCCTCGATGT
>JAHEAK010000795.1 GCA_024642805.1 Kofleriaceae bacterium
CGGCCAAGCGCATGCGGATGGTCGCTTGCTCGTCGGGCGGAAACATCGCAATCAGTCGGTTGATGGTCTTGGCGGCGTCGGTGGTGTGAACCGTAGAGTAGACCATGTGGCCAGTCTCGGCGGCTTTGAGAGCGATATCGACGGTTTCGCGATCGCGCATCTCGCCGACCAGGATGACGTCGGGATCCTGACGCAGCGCCGATCGCAAGGCCAGATTGAAGTTGGCGGTGTCGATACCGATTTCGCGCTGGCTCACCGAGGCCTTGGCGTTTTTGTGCAAGAACTCGATGGGATCCTCGATGGTCAAGATGTGCACCGAGCGGCTTTGATTGACGTGATGGATCAAGCTGGCAAGGGTCGAACTCTTGCCCGAGCCCGTGGCACCGGTGACCAGCACCAGGCCTCGCTCGAGCTCCGCGAGTTGCGTGACCTGAGTTGGCAGTCCGAGAGACTCGATGGTCGGGACGTCTTTGGGAATGATGCGAAGGATCGCCGAGAGCGTTCCGCGCTGGCGGTAGATGTTGACGCGAAATCGCGCGGTGCCTGGCAAGGAGTAGCTGGTATCCAGCTCGCGCAAGCTTTCGAAGTCTGGCACGGGAGCAGAACCAAGGCACAAGATCTTGCACAGCGCCATGGTTGCGTCTGGCGTGAGTACGTCGGTCTTCAAGCTTCGAAGCGTGCCATTGACGCGATACGAAGGCGGGCTACCGACTTTGAAGTGAATGTCAGATGCGCCGTAGCCAACGCCAGCAGCGAGCAACTTGTTTACGAACTCAACGTCCATGCTCGCTAGCATAGCTGGCAGAAGTGTAGGTTAGGGCTTACACGGCACTTGCCCGCTGCTCGCGCTCTCATTCCGAAGTGGAATCTCGTGATGCACCGATCGCAACTGGCCCGCGCCGTCTTGCCACCAAAGGCGGTGCTGGGCGAGGATCGCTCCGTCCTCGCCCCCAAAGCGCAGCTCGCCGATGTTGTTCTTGGCAAGGTACTCAAGGCGATGGCCTCCCTGGTCGGGAAGGCTTGCCACATAGTCCATCTGCATCGCTGAGCTGGCGATCGTGGGGTGACGCGAGAAGGGCCAGGGAAAGCCGAAGCCAAGTGCCTGGCGCAAGCGCCGCATGCGGGTTTCGCGTTGCATGCCACTGGAGCAGAAGATCGCCGAGCTGCCTCGGGCCTGCTCGAGCTTGGCGGCATATCCAAGGTGGGTGTCCCCGCCCAGACATACCCAGCGTGCCGGCAAGGCCTGCAAGACGCGCTCGAAGAAGCTCGATCCCGGATCCCACTCATCGCCACGATCCGGCAGATACACGTCTTGCTCGATGCGCGAGTGCCTGGTCAGGCGATAGCGCAACTTGAGGAAGGCGTTTTCCGTGGCTGTTCGCGGTGGCGGCGCCATCGGAGCCGGCGTGAGCAGGATGGGCAGTCCGGAGAAGTCGCTCAACTGGCTGTCGATGGCGCGCTGGCTGAGAAGGTCTGGCGGTGCGTGCGGGTCCGAGCTGGGAAAGGCCCGCATGGTGCGCGTGTCGAGTGCCCGAATGTCGAGAGCCGGGCTCTGCACGCGAAAGTGCCAGCGCAGCGAATCGGCAGCGGGCACGAGTTCCTCGCCGACGCTCGCGGGCAGGCCGAGCTTGGCTTCCAGCGCAGCGTCGATACCCTGAGCTCGGCCAAGTCCCTCCAGGATGGCGTGACCTACCTGGCCCTCTTCGAACTGCGCGGGTGTGTTGCCACAGGCATGGACCAGCGCGAAGGCGGCCAGCCCGTTGGCTATCATGCGGCGGCCAAGTGGCGCGCCCAAGACACGCTCGCTCCAGGCGCGCGTCAGATACCAATCGTCGGTGATCTCGTGATCGTCGAAGATCGCATAGAAAGGCGTGTTGGCCAGTGCCCGGCGCACGCCTGGTAGAGTGCTGTGGAAGGTGCGCAGCTCCTTGGGCACCTCGCTCGGCCAGAGCGCCGGCGAGATGGCCAGGATATGCAAGGCGACAAACTCACCGAGGCCGAAGAGCTGGTGCGGGCTAGGCGTGTAGATCCGCGCGTACTCGCCGGCCATGGACCCGCGTTCGTGCGCAGCTATCTCGGAGAGTGGGCGCTCGACACCTGGCAGAACTTCGCTGGCACCCAGCAAGCTCGCGCCGAGCTCACTCACGATATGAAGAAGCGCGAGACTCGGGCTGTCGGCGTAGATGAGATCGCCCGAGCAGAGGAAGAGTTGTGGTCGCTCTCCAGGCTCGTCGAGGGTGTCTTCAATACGACGATCGAGAAAGCTGAGCGCATCGACCCCGCCATTGCTGGGATGGCGACACGAGCCATGCAGCACCCGGCTCTCGCGCAGGCTCGCAGCGGGCATGACAAAGCTGAGCCGCTCTCTGCCTCCGTTGTACAACAATTCGCGGGTCTCGAGCGGCTGGCCGTCGAGGTGCAGCTCATACTCGTAGGTCTGTCCCCATTGCAGCTGCTCCGAGCCACCTCCTGCGCTGCCACTTGCGCTGACACCTGCGCTGACACCTGCGCTGACACCTGCGCTG
>JAHEAK010000796.1 GCA_024642805.1 Kofleriaceae bacterium
CGACAAGGGTTGGACCTGGGTCAGCAGCAACAGCCATTACAGCCTCAAGCTCGGTGGCTATTTCCAGCCGCGCTACGAGACCCAGCTCCCCGAGAGCTTCGACACTCAGGACTACTCGACCTTCAAGGCCAAGCGTGCACGCATCGGCCTGAAGGGCGCGCTGGGCGAGCGCCTGAGTTACGCCGCCAGCTTTGAGCTCGCCAGCGCTTCGGCGCCGCTGCGAGACATGTACATGGACATGCGCTATCGCGAAGAGCTCAGCATTCGCGTCGGCCAAACCAAGGTGCCCTACAGCAAGTCCTTTTTGGCGTCGTCGACAGGGCGCGACTTCATCGACCTAGGTGTGCTCCAGGAACGCCAGCGCTACGATCGCGACATGGGCGTGTGGGCCATGGGCAGCTTTGCCAAGACCCGAGTGAAATATCAAGCAGGCATCAGCAATGGCTCTGGTGGCAACAAGAGCAACGACAACGTCGATATGGCGCTGAGCGCTCGCGTCGAGGGCGTGGTGCTCGGCAAATACATCGCGCCCGGCTTCGGTGACTACGAGGGCAGCAGCGAGCCACGCCTCACGTTGGGTGCGGCCGTCGTGCACGACCTGGTGCGAGTTCCCGAGACTATCTCCGGCATCGAGGTCGGCAATCGCGATGTGGATGGCAATGGAGTGCTCGATAACGTGCGCGCCATCAGCAGTGAGTTCGATGCGCAGTTTCGCTACGAGGGCTTCATCGAAGGCACCTATCGACACGAGCGCTGGGGAACGATCCTCAAGCACGAGGACAATGCGGATCTCGCGAGTGCGGTACGGGCCAGCGATAGCGGTCATCGCAACTACCTTGGCTTCTCTGCGCAGGCCTCGTACTTCATCTTGCCGCACAGGCTGCAAGCAGGCGCGCGCATCAGCCACGGGCGACTTCCCTTGCTCGGCATTGGCGGCTTGAGCTTTGACTCGGTGCCACCAGCGCAACGCCTCATGCAGACGGATGTCTTCGTGCAGCTGTGGCGCGAGAGCTACCGGCGGGTGGGCATGACCTACAGCTTCTTGAACTACAACGAGATTGACGCGCCAGATCCGGCCAACGACAAGTCACACATCATCGTCGTCGAAGCGCAGCTCGTGCTCTAAGGGCAGGTTCTTGTCGAAGCGTGGCGGCCAGTCCTCATGGACCGGCCGCTCAATCCATCAGGACGTCGGCGGCGGCCAGTCGCACGGAGATGTTGTCGTCGCCCAGAGCGGCGACCAAGCCGTCGCTGATGACGCCAGCCGCGCGATGAGCGGCGATGGCTTGCTCACGCTGTTCCGGTGTGCCTGAGCGTGCCAGGCGCGACAAGACCTCAACGGCCTCGGATTCTCCACGTCGGGCCAGGTCTGTGGCTGCGAGGAGTCGTGGTGTCAGTTGATCGGCGGCCAGTGCCTCGCGGAGCGCGCGCAGGGCCGGTTCCGATGCCCCTTGCGCCAGGAGTGAGCGAGCGGCCGTGAGGCGAACCTCCAGGCGTTTATCGG
Organism: Kofleriaceae bacterium; assembly: GCA_024642805.1. Classification (GTDB taxonomy): domain Bacteria; phylum Myxococcota_A; class Polyangia; order Haliangiales; family Haliangiaceae; genus NORP324. Next base: position 1,505 of record JAHEAK010000796.1, read on the forward strand.
CCATGCCCATGCCCACGAAGCGCAGGGCCGCGTCGGGATTGGTGCATTCGGCTGCGCTGTTGAGTGCGGCAGAGCGAGTCGCCCATTCGGCACTGGCATAGGCGCGCTCGAGTACTTCGAGGCAATCGCGCTTGTCGGCCTTGTACAAGGCGAGCGCTGCGCGCAGGGCCACCGACAAATCGGGCGATGCTGCCAGAGTCGCGAGTGCACCGGTGGCCTCAGGGTTCTTCTTGTCACGCTCGAGCAGGGCAATGGCCGCGATGCGGGTGCCGAGATAGCTGTCGTCGAGAGCGGTGAGTGCCAGGCTGGTCAGAGAGTCGCCGCCGATGGCTGCCAGCGCGCGCAACGCTCGCGAACGCACCTGGCCGTCGGCGTCATGGCCGGCAAGCTCGATGAGCGCCTGTCGATCCTTGTTGCTCTTCCATTTGCCCAAGACATCTACGGCCGCGCGCCGAACGCGCGCCGAGCTGTCTTTGAGCATGGGCAAGATGTCGCCACTGGCGTAGCGCCCAACCTTTTTGCCGATGGAGCTGACCACCAGTGCGCGTGCGCGCTCGTCCTCGCTGTGCAAAAGCTGCGTGGCAAGACGCGGAGCTGCCGGATGGGAGGTGAGCAGGGCGCCTGAGGCAGCTGCTGCGACCAGGTCATCGTCGTCACTCATCAAGTCGCGAACCGACTCGGCGAGTTTCTCGATCTCGTGGCGCTCGACGATCTGGATCGCGCGTGTCTTGATCTCGGCACCGGGAACGCTCATCGCCTGCCACAGGGAGGTCGTCGCCATCATTCGATAGGCCTTGGCATCGTGAGATCCGCGCCGCTCTTTCCACTGTTGGTACAGAGCGGTGGCGGCAGGCAGATCACCGCGCCCCATCTCGGCTCTGATCTTGACTCGCCAGGAGGTCGGATCCTCGGGATGAGTCTGCAGGGTCTTGTCGGCGGCGGCGTCGGCGGCATCGAAGTCGCCCTCGCGAAGGTGTTGCTGGGCAGCGCGGGCGCTGCGGGGAGGCCCGCCACACGCGGA
>JAHEAK010000162.1 GCA_024642805.1 Kofleriaceae bacterium
CGGTCCTGTGGATGCTGGCCTCGATTGCGGCCACGTGCGTGCTCTACACCTTCGTGCGCCACAGCTTCGACTTCACATCCATCAACAAGCGCCAGGAGTTTATCCGCGCCTCGCTGGCGGTGTGTCTGTCCACCAGCATGCTTGCCCTGGTGCTACACGGAGCGCTCTGGCGTGACCTGCGCGGCCTGCTTTGCGATCAGCTCTCGCTCTTGGCCTTGCTCTTGATCGCCGCGCTCGCCCATCTGTGGATCTACGGCGATCCGCTCGGCTTTCCTTTGCCTGGGCCCCACGCGATCTTCCTGCCCTTCTTGCAGGGAGCCGTGATCATCTGCGCTGGGATGTGCGCGTCCTTGCTCGCTGCCATCTCCATGGCGCAGCAGTGGCTTCGTCGATGAGGAAGCCCTGTTTCGGCCAGAGGACTACAGCTCGAGGCTGAGGCCGGCGACGGCGCCGCCTTGCTTGAACTCGAGGGTTGGACGCAGCGCAAGGGCGCCCGCGACTGGATACACATACTCGGTCTTCTTGGCGAAGACGAACCAGTCGAGGGTGACAGCAAGCCCATAGCCGAGTACGCCACCCGCAATCGCTTGCCCGAGACAATCAAAATTTTGGCCGGAGCAGCTGCTCGAAAACGCATAGGCCCCGGCAATGGGTAAGCCAGCTCGAACCCCAAAGCTGAGCCAGGCACTGCGTGTGTTGCCATGACCAATGTGAACCGCAGCTCCACCCAAGAGCAAACCGCCGGTCCCAAGTGCTAAGAGTTTGTCTGAGCCCGATCCGGAACCGATGGCGAGGATTGTCCAGCTGGCAGCATCGGCGATGAGCACGTGCGTGCGGTAGCTTTCCGTGCGCTTGATTGGCAAGGCCGGGTATGGCTGATAGATGACCGCGGGCTGGGTTGCTGGCGCCGATGTCTGCCAGCTCGTCGACTGCGCGCTCGGCCCTCCTGGTCCAGCGAGCCCCGGTGAGTTCGTTGGCTGCGAGGTCGAGGCCGAGCCCTCGAGCGTGGGCGGAGTCGTGGTAGCAGGTACCGCCGTCGACGTCGCTTCCGGCTCCGTAGCCGCGCGTGCTGCCAGCTGCTCTTCGATGGCGGCCAGCAGCTCAGTCGCCTTCTCGATCAGGCGAGGGTCATCCGAGCTTGCCACTGCCTCACACGCAAAGCGGGCTTCGGCAAACTTGCGTGACTTCTCGAGGGTGTAACAAAGATTGAAAGCATAGCGCGGGTCGGGCACTAGCTTCATCGCCAGTCGAAACTGCTCGGCGGCGCCCTGCAAGTCGAGCTGGCGGATGAGCTTCTTGCCCTCGTTGTTGCAAGCCTCGGCCTGCTGACGCGCTTCCGATGCATCCTCTTGGGCAGGATCCGCGGTTCCTTGTGCAAATAGATGGCCACCAGGGAATGTGCTCAGGGCGAAGGCGATCGCCAGCAAGATCTTCTTCATCGACTCGCCCTCTCCGATCCGAACATCGAGGCGAGCTTCTTATCCAGCCTGTCCAAATGCAACCGCATTTGCGACCTGGAGGCACTTTGCCGTGCTTCACCGTGTTGTCAGAGCGCGGGTACTGCTCGGCGGGCCGGGGGCAATATGCGCGATAGCACATAATGCCGAGCACGCCGCGTTGCTTGTGTACTACACTTTGCCGCAGGTGGATCGACTCCAGGGTCGAGGGTTGGAGGTCAGGGTGGCTGAAATTTCAGAAAAAGCACGAGATGCAGATCGCGTAGCGGCAGTTCAGGCGTATTCGATCCTCGATACGCCTCCGGAGGATTTCTTCGACGGCATAACGGATGTCGTAAGTCGATTGCTCAACGTGCCCATCAGTCTGGTCACCTTTTTGGACCGCGATCGGCAGTGGTTCAAGTCGCGTCACGGCGTCGACCTTGTCGAGACGCCAAGGGAATATGCCTTCTGCAACCACGCCATCAAAGAGCGCGAGCTCTTCGTGGTCAAGGACGCCCTTCACGACGAACGCTTCGCCAATAACCCCTTGGTCAAGGGGCCACCACACATTCGCTTCTATGCCGGCGCTCCGCTCTTCAGTCCCGATGGCCATGGCCTCGGCACTCTGTGTGCCATCGACAACAAGCCGCGCGAGCTGAGCGCGGCCCAGCGAAAAGTCTTGGTCGATCTCTCGGCGCTCGTGGTCCACGGCCTCGAGCAACATCGGCGCCTCCACGACCTGTCGCAGGTGCACGAAGAAGATTCCGCAAAGCAGCAACACAAGGCTCTTTTGGCGTCCATGGTCGTGCACGATCTCAAGAGCCCTCTGGGTGCCATCATGATGAGCGCATCATGGGGACACCGCCTGGCCAACCAAGAGCAAATGCATGAGGCCTTCAGGGACATCGTGCATGCCGCCCAGATGATGCAGGGCATGCTCGGCGACGTGCTCGACCTGTGCCTTGGCGAAGGAGGCTTGCTGGTCGCCAGACGTGCCACCACCGACCTCGTCGAGCTCATCCAATCGGAAATCACAAGACAGGATGCCTCGGCGAAGAGCAAAGCGATCTCCGTCGCCTTCGAGAGCACGGAGACCATGCTGGAACTGGATGTCGACCCGATGTTGATTCGCCGCCTTTTGTGCAACCTGCTCGAGAACGCGGTGAAATTCGCACCACAGGAGTCGTCCATCGAGGTCGTCGTGCACAAGACAAGCAAGGTGGCAGAAATCTCCATCCGCGATCAGGCCGAGCACATTGACAGCAAGGCCGCCCAGAGCATCTTTGACGCCCTCAGCCGAGGTCATGCCGAATCCAATGTGCCGGGCCGCGGACTTGGACTGGCCTTTTGTCGCATGGCCGCCGAGGTCCATGGCGGCACGATTCGACTCGACAACGAGGTCACGGTCGGCAATCGCTTCGTCGTCGAATTGCCGCTCTAGGGCCGCGCGAGGGCCTGGCGGCAAGCACTCCGCAAATGCGCAGCCGGCAACCACGATGGCACTCGCACAGACCAAGCGAAGACCTCAGTCCCCAATCGGCGAGGACTCTTTGCGCACGGCCACTGCGGCCCTGACTCGTACCTTTGAGGATTACGCAGCGCGCGCGGGAATTCAATCACAAGGCTCGAACCCGAGTCCCCGCCTTGATCTTCTCGCCGGGGTGCAAGATGACCTCTTCGTCGACGGCAAGTCCCTCGCTGATCTCCGCTGCAAACTCGCCGCGGTGACCAAGGATGACTGGCCGAATTTCCGCTTTGCCTTGTTTGACGACGTATACCGACCAGCGTTCGTCTTCCTTGAAGATGGCGCTGGTCGGCACGGTGATAACATCGTCGCCTTGCCAGATCACGATCTGCGCTTCGACACGAAAGCCATCGCCAAGGCGGCTCCACAAGGCCTTGTCGGAGTCCATTTCGAGAACCACGTCGACCCGACGTTCCTCCACGCCTAGCGACGACATCTTGCTATAGGCCTTTGGCTCGACTCTGTGCACATGAGCCAACAAGTCCTCGTCCCCACCCCACCGAACGATGGTCGCGCGTGCGCCCTTCTCGATGCGAACCGCGTCGGCACTCAAGACATCGACGACGACTTCCAGCGTCGCTGGATCGCCGATCTCGAGGAGGGGCGTCCCAGAGTTTACAACCCCCTCGCTGGTCTGCATGACATCGAGAACAACACCGTTGACAGGTGACTTGAGCGACATGGTCTCTCCGCCCTCGTTCTTGCGGCCCAAATGACCTAGCGCCGCCTTGGCGAGCTCGACGCCGTGCTTGGCCACACGCGCTCCGAACTCCGACGAGGCCAGCGTCTCGCGGGCAATTCGCTCCTGCAGCTCGGCGCGCTCGAGGCGCTGTCTGGTGATGGTTCCCTTGTCGGCCAGCAAGCGATAGCGGGCCAGCTCTGACTGGGCAAAACTCAGGTCTGCTTCTGCCGACCCCGTGCTGGTCGCCGTCTGTCGAAACGAGGCCTGCGCGGCCGCAAGGCGTGACTCGGCCTGCGCACGCGCGCTTTGATTGAGCAGCGGCTCGGGTAAAGGCAAAAGCTCTGCGACAATCGTGTCCTCCTGCACCGCATCACCAGGGCGAGCCTCGATGCGAGCCAGGCTACCGGCCAGGGGCGCCGACACGATGTGGCGATCGCGAACCCGCGTGTGACCGTCTTCGTCCACGACGACTCGCAACACGCCACGCGACACACGCGCCATCTCCACGTCGATTGGCTGCGGCCGCAGCAAGAAGTAGAGCCCACCAGTTAGCACCAGGGCGAGGACGACCAGTCCAACTCGCCACTTCCAAGGACGTTTTCGTTTGGGCGCTTCTGTCTTGTTTGCTTGTGCCATGTGGTTACTCTCGTGTTTTAAGGACCCCGATGAGGTCGAGGCGATCGAGTTTGCGTCGCACCAAAAGGGCGCTGAAGAGGCCGGCGGCGGCGGTTACCAGCCCCGCGAACACATAGGTTAGATTGGAAACGACAGCCGGCATTCGGAAGTTCTCTGGGTCAGAGGAGAGCAGAGCGTCGCCAGCAAGCGTGCCAAGGTACATGCCTATAGGCATGGCCAGTAGCACCTGGATGGTCAGCTCACCAAGCAGCACCATCGAAATTTCACCACGCGTGAAGCCGATGACTCGCATACTCGCCAGGTCACGACTGCGCATCGACAAAGCCACCCGCGCGTTGTTGTAGACGATACCGACGGCGATGACACACGCAAAGAACACCAGCACCAAGGTCATCGCGAGCATTGCGCCGCCCTGTTGTTCGTCGAAGAGCCTCCTGGCCGCGGCCGGTTCCTGGACCAAAGCGACCGCAGGCATGTCGTAGAGTCGACGTCTGAGTTCGGGGAGCGCGCCCGGATCCACGCTGAGCAGGACCGTGCTGACCATTGGATCTTCGCCCATGAGCTCTCGCAAGGCATCCAATTGCATGTAACCCTGCATGCCGAGCATGTCGCTGACGGTGCCTGCTACCAACACCTGGCGCTTGCGGCGCTCGCCCTGCTGTGGCTGCAGCTCGACCAGGTCGCCCGCGACGACACCCATCTTTTCTGCCAAGAGATCCGTGAGCAGGAGGCCACCCATGGGGATTCTGACCTTTTCGCCCTGCTGGTTCAAAAGGACCCGCAGACTGCCGTCCACCGGCATACCGTTAATGACGAGTTCGCGAGCCGCCGCACCCTTGGTCAACTTGACGGGCACCGTTCGCAAGCCCTCCGCCTGATGCACCCCGGGCATGGCGCGCAGGCTGTCGACGACGCGCGCGGGCAAGGGTTCTCGGAAGCCCACCGAGACATCTTCACGCATGGCTCGCTCAAACTGCACATCCATCAAGTAGTCGATCGAGTCGATGGCGAAGCGACCGATCACAAGGATCGCCACGGCCATCGACAAGCCCATTGTCGACAAGAGGAGTCGACCTGGACGTCTTCGCAGCTCGCGAAAGACCATGCGCGCCAGGACCCCCATCCATGAGGTGAGCCAGTCGAGTGATGAGGTCTTGTAGGAGGCCGGCGCCTCGGGTTGCATCGCGGCGGCCGGTGGCAGGCGAATGATTCCTCGCAGCGAGAAGGCCGCGCCGGCGACGGCGGACACCAAACTGATGAGGACGGCTATCAGGAGCACCTCTGGGTCGAGGCGGTGCTCGAAGCTGGGAAACAAGAAGTAGTCCTTGTAGATGCCCATGAGCAGGCCTCCCAGCCAGGTTCCCAGAGCGACTCCAAGGACGGAGCCAATCCCGATGATGAGCGTGACCAACTTGAGGTAGTGAAGGCCAACACTGCTATCGCTGTAGCCAAGCGCTTTGAGCGCGGCGATTTGCGAGCGCTGAAGTTGGACCAGTCGAGCGAGAACCACGTTGACGAGGAAGGCGGCGACCGAGAGAAAAATGAAGGGAATGATGATGGTCTGCATGCGCAGACCATCGAGCTCGGAGGTGACGAAGTGATGCGAGGGCTGCTTGTCGCGTCCGAAGGCACCAAATCCGCCGAAGGGTTCCAAGATCGTGTCCAGGTGATCGATGACTTCGTCTTTCGACGCCCCGCCCTGCAGCCTGAGCACGACGTTGTTGAAGGCGCCCTGCAACTGAAACCCTGCTTCGATCGCAGCCTTGCGCATCCAGAAGACCGCGAAGGAACCAGGCTCATAGCTCATCACGTCGCCACCAAAGGCGAAGACGTATTCCGGGCTGAGCGCCAGTCCAACCACTCGAAGCTCGCGTATGCGGCCGTTGAGCACCACGGAAAGCGCGTCGCCTGGAGCCAGATGATGCGACTGCGCAAAGGACTCGAGCAGCAAGCACTCGTCGTTTCGACCCGGCTCTGGCAAGCGGCCCACACGTATGAAGACATCGTTGAGGGCAGGTCGACCGTGATCGGGTAGCGACACGATCTGCCCGGTAGCGGCATGATCGCTTCCGGTCAGCGGAATGCGTACCCTGCTCAAGAGGCGCGTCTGCACCTGAGCCACGCCAGGGATGTCTCGGATCTGCGGCTCGATGCTATCGGGGACCCGTCGCGCATAGGCGAAGATGTCGGCAAAGCGGTGCGATGCGTAGTAGGCATCCTTGGTCAGCAAGATCGAGCGATAGGCCGTCTGCATGGCGATGAACACCGCAACACCCGATGCCACTACCAGACAAATCGTGAGCACCTGCCCTTTGAGCTGCCCGAGATCTCGAATCAACTTGCGATCGAGAGACCTCACCAGCGAATGTCCTTGGCCGGCGTGAGCTCAGCGTTGCTTTCGTCGCTGGCAATCAGTCCGTCGACCAGCGTGACCACGCGATTGGCCATCTTCGCAATGGGCGCATTGTGGGTAATCAGCGCCGTGGTCGTACCCAACTCGCGATTGATGGTCTCGATGACCTCGAGCACTTTCACACCCGTGTGGAAATCCAGCGCGCCCGTGGGCTCGTCGCAAAGCAAGATATCGGGGCGCTTTGCGACCGCCCTGGCAATGGCCACACGCTGTTGTTCACCGCCGGAGAGCTGAGCGGGAAAGTGATCGAGGCGAGTGCCGAGACCAACGAGCTCGAGGGCGTCCTCGGGTCGCATGGGATCCTCGGCAATTTCGGTCACCAGCGCGACGTTCTCGCGCGCCGTCAGACTCGGGATGAGATTGTAGAACTGAAAGACGAAGCCGACGTGCTCTCGCCGATAGCGGGTTAGCTCCGCCTCCGACGCAGAGCTCAAGTCGTGATCGCGGTAGCGAATGGACCCAGCGCTCGGAATGTCGAGGCCGCCCATGATGTTGAGCAGTGTCGACTTGCCACTACCCGATGCGCCGACCAGAGCGACCAACTCACCGGCACCGAGCGCAAGTGACACGCCGCGCAGTGCATAGACATCGACCTCGCCCATGCGATACACCTTTGTGATATCGCGAGCGCTGAGCACCTTGTCCATGCTTGGGAAGCTAACAAACCCTAGCCAAGCAGCGAGCCGCCACTAGCGCAGATTTTTCGCTGGTAGCGATGGGCGGCCGCCCCGCAAGGCGGCCACTCCCTTGGCGATGGTCTACTGGGCGCCAGCCGAAGCCGAGACCTTGGCGCTCACCTGAATGCTCACGTCGATGCGTGCGGAGATCTGAGCGGAAGCGGCAACCGCCGCGGCCAGCTGCAGGCCCACACAGACGCTCTTGGAGCCGAGATCTGAGAAGAGTTCGCCGCTGGCCCCCGCCAGGCTCACCGCCGTCTTGCTCCAGTACACGAAGGCGCCGGCAACGACCTTGGCTTTAGCTGCAGCTTGAAGCAAAACCGGCATGCCCACTTCGATGGCTTTGACAGCGCGGTCGAGACGAGAGGCATCAACCACGGTCACGTTCTCGGTGACCACGACCACCTTGGGCTCCGTACAGGTGGTGCGCACGCTGGCGCGAACTTCTGCCGAGGCTTTGCACTCGGCCGAGGCATCGACGTTCGCTCCGCCCTGGCACGAGCCCGAGCAGCTGCCCTGGCAAACGCCACTACAGGTACCGGCACAGCTGCCATCGGCAGCGGTGGCCGAGCAGGTTCCGTCGCAGGCACCATTGCAGGTTGCCCCGCACTGTCCCTGGCAACGCACGCTCACGTCGGCCTGCACTTTGGCTTCACACTCGGCAACGACGCCGGCCGCAAAATCGAGCTGGGTCGAGCACACGGCGGGCTCGGTGCGAGTGACCAGGCGCTGCTCTTGGCTGACCGAGACCTCCAGGCTGTCATGAAGCTCCACGTTGACGCGATCACACAGGGTGGCTGTGTCGCCATCGGTGGCAATCTCGAGGGCCTCTGCCATGCGTGCGCATGCCTTGTGAACGGTCTCCTCAAGCTCAATCGAAGAGCGATCGAGCTCGGCGGATGCGGTCAAGAAGGCGTAGGCCTTTCGACCCACGTCACTGGAATCGATCTTTCCGCAGGCGTTGGGTTGCACACCACCACCACCGGAACCGCTTGGTCCGCCTCCTGGCGCACGAGGCTGTGGCGCGGGACAGGCACTGAGGGTCAGGAGCAAACTAGCAAGGATGCCGATACGAAATGTCATGCTGGCGATGAAAGCACAGGCTAGGAAGAGTCCCATAGGGCCTGATGAGTACAAATTCGCCGATCGAGCGATTTGTCAGAGCCCCGGCCCATGTGAGCTGCAGGACGCACCCTGGCGCGCGCGCTATAGGTGACGCCTCTGGCTCGCGCTCGCTGCGCGGCGCCCGGGACCTGGCGTTGTCCCTTCGTGCTCTCAGTGCTGAGGTCCGCAAATCAGACAGGGAAAACGCTCACCGCACAGCTCCTGCTTTCGATCTTCCTTGGGACTCACACACACGCCGAGCTGCGAGGAGGTCATTTGGCAGACCTGGCCGTGCTGCTCGCAGACCTGCACCGGATCGGTAGGTGTGCCACTTGGCTTGTGCTCACCAGGTGCTGAGCTGGACTTGCACGAGGACAGTAGCGCGCACACCAGCACCAAGCCCAAAACTGCGTTGCATTGCAAGTAGGTCAACATGGGTGCACGGGCCATCGAAGGTCCATGAACCCTAGCACACGGGCATCCGCGCCGGCCATCGGAGGCAGCCGGGCAAAGATGGGCCAAGGCCTACGTCTCGCGAGCCGAGTGCGCTAGCCTGGGTTCACGTGTTCAACCTCGCATCACTGCTCGCAGGTCCCGTGCTGCGAAGGGTCGAGCCTGCTAGCGTGACGGTGTGGCTGGCCCTGCCGGCGCCATGCTCGATCGAGCTGCGGGTCTTCGCCGACACTGGCGAATGTCTCTTGCGCGGCAGCACCAGCACACACGCCCTCGGCGCCAAGCTGCACATCACTCTGGTCAGCGCGGGTGTCAGCGCAGGTGTCAGCGCAA
>JAHEAK010000163.1 GCA_024642805.1 Kofleriaceae bacterium
AGCGTGGGTGACCAGGTAGAGGTTCGAGAGCGTGGTCAGGTCGCGATCTTCGGTCTGGATTTCGGTGTGCAGAATGCCTCGCTCGGAAACTCTGCCGGCGTGATCTTCGACGCGGATATAGTCGCCCAGTTGAAAGTTGCGAATCACTCGCAACATCAGTCCCGCCAGGGCATTGCCGAGGATGGTCGTGGACGAGAGCGCGACGGCGGCCGTCACCAAGAGACCCAGCAGGCCGAGGAGCTGGCCGCGGGCAGCGTCGCCAATCGGCAGAGTCAAGATGGTCGCCACCGTCACCATGCCGAAGGCGAGGAAGGTCGCCAGTGGACCCCACAGGCTCATCTTCGACTCGTTCTTGCGCTCGTTGCGTCGCCAGAGCGGGCGGTAACAGGCAACCACCAGCGCTATGCCAAGGGCGAAGACGATGACAGTGGTCGACCACTGCGTCGCGGTGTTGACGATGTGCTGCCACATGACGTGCCCACTGTAGCACTCTCAAGCAGTGCCTCGCCCGCAAGCGAGCTGGCTAGGAGAGCGTGTCGCCCGCGCCCGAGGCCAGCGCGCGGGACTGGTGCCTGGCTGCGACTTCTTCGTGCTCGATCCACCAGCTCGAGAGCTGAGGCCACAGGCCGCTTCGGGCCTTGCGTGAGACCACGGCACCGACATGGCCGCCGCTCAGATGGATGTGCGCTTTCTCGGCAGAGGAGATGCGATCGAGCATGACGGTCGCACTTTCCTTGGGAACGATGTAATCGTGCTCGAAGGTGACAATGAGGGTCGGCGTGTGGATCGAGGACAGACGCACGGGCTCGCCGCTGAGCTTGATGGTCTCGTTCATGATGCCATCGTCGCGATACAGATCCTGAATGAGTGCGCGAAACACTTCGCCCGGAAAGTCGACGTTGTCGTTGCCCCAGTGCTCGGTGGCTAGAAAGCCCTCGAGGAAGTCATCGTTGTCTGCTTTGTCGATGACGTTGGCGGCCTTCCACATGGCCAGGGTCGGCTTCATCATGTGAAAGCTTGCTTGCAGAAGTCTTGCTGGCACGTTGCCGAGTGCATCGACCATGGTGCTGACGTCGAACTCGGGGGTGCGGGTCCAGGTGCTGAGCATGCCCGCGGTGTCGTAGCGCAGGGGAGTGGCAATGGCGACGTGGGTCGCGACTCGCTCCGGTCGTCGCGCGATGTGCATGGTGGTCAAGATGCCGCCCATGCAGTAACCGAGCAGGTGCACTTGCTCGACGCCGGCCAGGCGAGCGGCCACGCGCGTCGCCCGGCCGATGTAGCGATCGGCCAGATCGTCGAGGGTCAGGAAGCGGTCTTCGGGGCCAGGGTTGCCCCAATCGAGAATGTAGACGTCGTGCCCTTCCTCGACGAGGTAGGCAACCATGCTCTTCTCAGGTGCCAGATCCAGAACGTAGTGGCGATTGATGAGCGAGGGAATCATCACGATGGGCCGTCTGTGCACGCGACCGCGCGCCCCACTGCGGTAGCGCAAGAGGCTCCACTTGTTCTCTCGATGCACGACCTCAGCCGGCGTCGGCGCCACCACCGCCTTGCGCGTGGTCAAGCTGAGCAAGTTGCGCAGCCGGCTCATGCGCGCTTCTCGGGCTCGCTGTAGAGATTCTCGAAGACGTCACGGTGATGCTCGTAGATCTTCTTGCGGCGAATCTTGAGACTCGAGGTCAGAAGCTCACTCTCGACGCTGAGCGGGCTGCTCATCACGGCAAAGTTCTTGATGGTCTCGAAGCGAGCCAGCTTGCCGTTGACGTCCTCGACGCGATCCGCAAGCAGCTTGCGAACAGCTTGCTCGGAAGCATCACTGCCCAGGTGCGCCTGGATGTTGCTCTGATTGGGCCAGATACCGGCGACCAGGTACTTCTTGCCATCGCCATAGACCACGACGTGATCCATATACGGGTCATCTTGAAAGAGCATCTCGATGTTGGCGGGTGGAATGTTCTTGCCGCCAGCGGTGACCAGGATTTCCTTCTTGCGACCGATGATGCGCAGGAAGCCGTCGTCATCGAGCGAGCCCAAATCGCCAGTCTTGAACCAGCCGTCCTCGGTGAAGGCTTCGGCGCTGGCTACGGGATCTTTGTAGTAGCCAGAAAAGACGTTGGGACCACGGGCCTGAATCTCGGAGTCTTCGGCGATGCGCAACTGCACCGATGGCAGAGCCTTGCCGACCGAGTCGAGGCGATAATCGTTGGGGCGGTTGATGGTCAGCGTCGGCGCGGTCTCGGTGAGGCCATAGCCCTCGACGATGAGGCAGCCCATCTCGAGGTAGAGCTCTTTGACTTCTCGATTGAGTCCCGCTCCGCCCGAGAGACAAAAGCGCAAGCGACCACCGGTGAGACGTCGCAGCTCTTCGACCGGCTTGGCGTGCATGCGCGCGCGACCGGCTAGCTTTTCCCAGTAGGCGGGCACGCTCATGAAGACGGTCGGCTTGAGCGTCGGCATGAGATCGAGCACCTCGGCGGGTGTGACGATGTAGCTTGTGAAGCCGAGGGAGTTGCCAAGGCAAAGCTCGCCGAAGCCGAAGATGTGGCTCATGGGCAGCCACAGAAGATCGATGGCGTCCTCGTGCAAGAGAGGCTGATTGCTGCGCAGCCAATCGACCGCATTGGTGCCGACGTTGCCGTGGGTCAGAGGTACGCCCTTGGGCACGCCGGTGGTGCCACTGGTGTAGAGCATCAGCGCGATGTCGTCGAGGCCGATGCTGGCCAGACGCTCATCGAACTCGCTGGCGCGATCCTGGCCGTAGGCCGCCACCTCCTGCCAGCGCAGCGTCTTGCCGTCGCTGATGCGGCGCAGCCCCTCGTGGTCGAAGATGAGCTTGGCATCGCTGTGCCCGACGATGTAGTCGCACTGCGCCTTGGTGGAGGCCGGGTAGATAGGGACCAGCACGGCGCCGATGCTCTGCACCGCCAGCGCCGCCGATGCCCATTCGAGGCTGTTGTGCGCGTAGATTGCGCAGGTATCTCCTGGCCGGATGCCGAGGGAGAGCAGGCACATGCCGAGCTGGCGAACCTTGTCGCCGAACTGATTCCAGGACACCGCCTCGGGAATGTAGAAGCGCGGCTTGTCGCCATAGCGCTCGATCGCATCGAAGAGGATGTGAGGTGCGGTCCTCGCTTGCAGGATGTGGTCGATGTTCATCATCGAGCGTCTCGCAGGTTGACGATCTCTTCTTGCAGATCGAGGATTCGACTCTCGAGCTGATTGATGCGGTGCAGGGTGACTTCTTGATCGCCGCGAGTGGTGAGGCCGAGGGAATGCACGCGTCGGCTCAGCCAGCCACTGGTGCTGCTCTTGGCCTTCATCACCATGTGCATCACGGTCGCCGAAGGGCCAAGCACGTTTGGATTTTGCAGCGCCTCGTCGAGGTATTCGGCTGTCGATGCTTCCCAGCGGTCAAATCCGCCCTTCAAGAGTTTCCACGCGTTCATCATTGTCCCCTATAGACTAAATCGCCACAGCTCGGCTGCGTCAGAGAAGTTGGCCTCGGATTCATCGTCCTGGCTGACCACCCGAGCAATCTCCCCGAAACACTCGGATACCAGGCTCAGCTGCTGCCTCTTGATGACTAGGCCTGCGGCGCCTGAGTCGCTTGTCACTTCGGTGTGCACGCGAAAGCTGTGCGTGAAGCGCAGGTGTGGCAGAGCCACGGAGTCGATGCTGGTGACCTCGACCGCATAGCGATCGCTGCCGTTGTAAGGCACGGCTTCAAATTGCCCAACGACGGCGCTCTCCGTGACAAAGCTCTGCCCGACTGTGAGCGGGAAGCGGTACAGGTCGATGGGGGTCTGGTAGTGCAGAAGGGTGTAGTCCTCCTGCGTGGAGGCGATACCAACCAGGCGGATGGCCTCATCGCTCGACTGCAGAATGCCAACCGCCTGGCCCTCGAAATCAAGGGGAACGACGATGCTGCTGGCGGGAAACTCGGCCGCGAACCACTGCTCGCCGAGGGCCGATGCTTCCAGTGCGTACTTGCGCTCGCCAGCGACCTGCGCACTCAAGTCGAGATCGCTACCACTGGTGTCGACGGTGGTGTTCTGCGCGACCAGGTAGCTCACGACGGTGCCGAGGAAGGTTGGCATCTCTGCGCGAGTGAGCTGATCGTCGAGGTCGGGCAGGCAATCACTCGTTGGCGGTGGTCCACCATCGGGGCCGAAAGGCGTGCGGTTGTCGGAACAGGCCGCGAGGGTCTGAGCGACGAGCGGCAGAACAAGGCTGATGGCTAGAGCTTGGAATCGCATGGCGGTACTACCCATCAGAAGGGAAAGAGCAGCTGGAGGCGCGCCAGCTGGGCGGATCGGGCATCCAGGCCTGCCTGGGGATTGTCAAAGGCACCCAGCGGCAACAAGAGCGCGTACTCGAGAGAGGCGACCAGGCCGTCTCTGCTCTCGTAGCGCAGGCTCGGGTCGACCTCGACGCCAAGAGCGCGCTCGCCAGAGGGTGTGCTGGCGGCTTCCACGGCCCACGAGGCAATGGCTGCGCCCTGGAAGATGAGCTTGGCACCGCCAGCGTCGGCGATGGGGAAGCGCACATGCGGCCGCAGGTAGATGGCGTCGGTGACCGTGCCGATGATCTCGCGAAACAAGATCTGATCAACGCGATAGTCGGAGTGAAAGCGAAAGTTGTCGACGCGGGTGTCGAAGGGCAGGTCGGCTTGCAGGCCATCCAGATCGCCAGGCTGCGCGGGGCCATCTGCGGCGCTCGGAAAGGCACCAAAGCCGGGCGAGGGATCGCCGCTGGCAAATCCCGCGTTGAGTCCAAGCGTGGCGCTGGCGACATCGAAATCACTTTCGAGGGCGGCGCCGAACTGATCTGAAGTGGCTGGATCGTAGAACTCGACGCCTGGCAAGAGCGAGCTTTGCTCGATAGAGGCCGTGAGGTAGGCGGCCTCTAGCTCGATGCGGTAGCCAGCACCGCCCAGTCGAAACCACAGGTCACTGGCAGTCGCCGAGTAGCCGCGCGCGACCACGTCGCCTGGCACGAACATG
Organism: Kofleriaceae bacterium; assembly: GCA_024642805.1. Classification (GTDB taxonomy): domain Bacteria; phylum Myxococcota_A; class Polyangia; order Haliangiales; family Haliangiaceae; genus NORP324. The sequence goes on from JAHEAK010000163.1 coordinate 5,004, forward strand.
CTGGGAGCGCTGCCCAGGTAGCTGGCTGGAATGTCCTTGTCCTGGCTGCGATGGCTGAGATAAGCGCCGTACTCGATGTTGGTGCGGCCGCCACGGGCGCGTCGCTCGCGAGCCATCGGCGTGTGGTAGCGCATGAAGGCGACGGTCACGCTGCTGACCTCATCGCTAGGTTCGACATCGATGAGTCGCGACGAGCTGCGGTCGCTTTGCTGTGCGCCCGAGGCCGAGATGTCGTAGGCGAGGGCGAAGAGGTGATCGAAGAGGGGCGTGACGAAAGCGATGCGATCGGCGGCGTCGCCACCGTCGCAGTCCTCGCAATCGCCGCCGTTTGCGACCATGCCAAGGCCCCACTGACTTCCCTGGCGACCAATGGTCAGAACTCCGATGGGCAGCACGGCCTCGCCATAGGCGCGCTTGATACGCAGCGCTTGTAGTGGCGAATCCTGCCCGGCCGAGGCCCCAGGCGTGCCGTCGCGCAGGTTGGGCGTCGAGCCAAGGCTCAAGTTATCCAGAAGGTCGGCGCGCACGACCGCCGAGACGCCCGTGCCCGGGCCGCGCAGGCGCAGATCGGTGCGCAGACGCATGTTGGCGCCGTGCAAAGCCTGGGCGCTTGGATCACCTAGAGGCACGGGAAAGAGCGCTTTTCCGCTGGGCGTGAGCCCGCGATCGAGATCGAAGTTGTACAGGGTCTCGCCCCGACCTCGGAAGTAACCGGTGATCTCGACGCTGCCCTCTTCGTTGGCGCCGGCAAAGGTCATGTCGCCGCTGGCGATCGACTCGGTAAAGCCGGCGCGATCCGCATGGGCGTGGCTGGCCAAGGCACAGAGGCCGAGGCCAGCGATGAGTGCGCGAGTCTTCATGGCGCTACAGGGCCTCATCGCTTCCATCGAGCTTGGCGGGTGGCGCTTCGTGCTGCTCGGCATCTCCGAGATCGTGCTCGGCTGCGCTGCTCTCCACCTTGGCGCTCACGAGCTCGACCGCGAGGAAGCGGGCCAGGTCGCGGGTCGTCGCGTCAGCGGCTTCGATCATTGGAATGTGACCGCAGCGGGGATAGACCTTGAGCTCGGCGTTGGGCAGATCCACAGACAAGCGCTCACCAAAGTGCAGGCGAGCCACGCGATCCTCACGCCCCCAGAGCAAGAGTGTGGGCTGCTTAATGGTGTGATAGCGCTTCTGAATGGCCGCGTAGTGCTGATCGCGAACGGCGGTGAGCGCGGCTGCCTTGGTACCGGGGCGCGAGAAGAGCTCTTCGACCGCTTCGATGCGGCTCTGCGGGACCTTGCTGGCGTCGTAGTAGGCGTGCTGCACTTGTTCTTCCATGCGCTCGCCGTAGAAGGCCGAGAAGAGCAGCTCACCCACGCCCCAGGCGCGTGCCCACAAGAAGAAGGGCGGCAACTGCTCTTCGTAGATCCAGGCGCCGTAGAGGGCCAGGCGATGCACGCGCTCGGGTGCCTGCAACGCCAGCGCAAGGGTCACCGACGCGCCCCAGGAGTGACCGACGATGTCTGCTTTGTCGACGCCGAGCATGGTCATCAACAGTAAGACCAGGCGAGCTTGCTCGGATGGCGAGTAGTTTCCTTCGGGGCGCGAGGTCCAGCCGAAGCCTTTTAGATCGACGGCGATGACCCGGTGATCTTCCGCCAAGACCGGCGTGACGTTGTGCCAGATCTCGAGCGAGGAGCCAAAACCGTGGATGAGTACGACCGCCGGCCCCTTGCCATCATCGGTGTAGTGCATGCGAACGCCATCGACCGTGAGGAACTTGGCGTCCGCGGGGGCGTTGGGCATGGGCCCGGGGTGAAAAGAATGACAACCAAATGCGAACATGACGAGCCCTAGCAGGATGAAGAGTTGCTTTCGCATCAGGGAATGAGCCTCCGGATCTCAGCGACCTCGCTGAAGTCGACGTCTTGCTCGCCCTCCTTGGACAGCATGCTGCCGACGATGCCCGTGCACTCGGAAACGAAGTTGTATTGTTTGGTCTCGGTGACCAGAAGCCCGACGGTGCGGGTCATCTCGATGCGATTGCGAATCACTCGAAACTCGCCAAAGGGGGTGCTCAGGATGCCGCTGCTATCGGCCAGGCCGACGTACTCTTCGCTGTAGAAGGAGGCAATGCCCTGGGCCAGACCGCTCACCGTGGAGTCGGTGGAGAAGCTCGCGCCCTCGACCAGGGGAATCGGCATGAGGGTCACCGGCGGATCGTAGGTGAGCTCCGTGCGGGTGAAGCCGTCTTCCGGAGAGACCACGCCGAGCAACAAGAGGGCGCTATCGGTAAGCTGGAAGACGCCCAGTAGATCGCTGCCGGTGGCAAGCTTGGCGGAGTAGCTCGCGTCAGGAAAGAGCGTGTTGTACCAGGCGCTCTGGGTGTCGAAGAGCTCGACGGCGACATCGGCATCGCCGTTGAAGTCTTGGGCCAGGTCCCAGTGGCGCACGCCCTCGACGAGCTCACCGCTGGTGTCGAAGCTCAGGTCGGCCGCGACGCGAAAGTCAGCCTGGATGCCGGCCTTCATGGGCACCTCGTCGCGGGTGATTTCCTCGTCGATCACACCGCCACAGGCCGAGAGGCCACCGGCATCGGGGCCGCCGTCACTGTCGGGCCCGGCGTCGGGGGCGTCATTTGTGTTGCACTGCCCATCGTCACCGCACACGCCAGAGGCGCAATCGGCGTTGATCTCGCACTGCCCGGCGGGCGAGCTTCCACAGCCTCCTAGAGACCCTGCGAGGCAAATAAGCACAAGGGCGTGGGGCGTGGATGGCGTCATCGGTCGGGATAATGGCGACGCATCGCGGACAATGTCAACGACGTATTTGCTGCATTGCACAACTAAATCCAGGCTTTTGTTCGCGGGCGCAAAAGGGTAGGGTCGCCGCCATGGCCAAACCGGTCCTCATCAAAAAGTACGGAAATCGTCGGCTCTACGACACCGACGAGAGCCGCTATCTGACCCTCGAGGAGCTTGCGGCCAAGATTCACGCCGGGGCAGATGTGAAGGTTGTCGAGGTCAAGACCGGCGAAGATCTCACGCAAGCGACGCTCACGCAGATCGTTGTCGAGAGTCGCGGGGCCGCTCGCTTTCTGCCCGTGCCCTTGCTCACCCAGATGATTCGCATGGGCGACGATGCCCTGGCCGAGTTTCTGGGCCACTACATGACGACCACGATGGAGCTCTATTTGCGCTCTGTGCGGGGTATGCAGATGATTACGCCTTTCACGGCCAGCGCAATTCCGCGGCCCGTGCGCGAGGCCTTCGGTCGCTTCTTTCCTTCGCCCTTTGCGTCGCCATGGGGCCAGGCCGCCGCCCACACGCCCTATGTCGATCCGATGGAAACGCCGCCGCCCGCACCAGGCGACGATCTCGCTTCGCTGCGCAGGGAGATCGACGAGCTCAAAGAGGCGATGGCGGAGAAGAGCCGCAAGCCGCGCGCAAAATCCAAGTCCTAGCGGCAGCGTAGCGGCCGCGACTTCCATCTTGACAATCGACCCGGGGCGCGGGATATGTTGCGCCGCACAAGAAAGAGGGCGGGTATGCACATTCTGGAACTCATCAAGGACAGGCCCTCGGTCTGGATTTTCTTCGGCATCTATTTGCTAGGTACCTCCTGGCTGGCCTGGCTCGGTCACAAGCGAACCACTGACATCAAGAGCTTCGCGGTCGGCGATGGCGACATGAATCCGATCATCGTCGGCTTGACCCTCGCGGCTTCGATCGCATCGACCGCCACCTTCGTCATCAACCCCGGCCTGGTCTATGCCTTCGGCCTATCGGCCTTCTTGCATTACGGCGTGTCGGTGACCCTTGGCGTGACCGTAGCCCTGGTCTTGCTCAGCTCCGGATTTCGGCGCGTGGGCGCGCATCACGGAGCCCTGACCCTTCCGCAGTGGGTTGGTCAGCGTTACCAGTCCAAGGCCATGACGGTGTTCTTCGCTCTGGCAAGCTTGCTCTCGCTCACTTTCGTCGTGCTGATCTTGGGCGGCATCTCGATCGTCATGCAAAAAGTTCTCGGCTTGTCCAACACGACCAGTCTGCTGATCGTGACCATCTTCGTGTTCGGCTACATCTTTATCGGTGGAACCTACGCCCACGCCTACACCAACACGATGCAGGCGATGATCATGATCTCGGTTGCCATCGTCATCGTTGTTTCCGGCTTTCACTATTTCTCCGACGGCATCGGTCCCTTCTTCGAGCGCATCCGCGCTGTCGACCCCCATCTGGCGAGCGCCACAAACGTCAGCAAT
>JAHEAK010000797.1 GCA_024642805.1 Kofleriaceae bacterium
CTGGTACAGGAAGACCAGCACGGCCACCACGGTCCAGGCCAGACTCCAGCGCTCGTAGCGAATGCGCGGTGGCTCCCAGTACCAGCTAGCGACGATGCCGACGAAGGAGGCCAGGGCGAAGGCCGGATTCAAAAGTCCGGAGGTCACCACTGCCAGGTAGCTGCTGGCCACCATCGCATAGGTGCTGCTCTTGTGGGCCTGGCGAAAGCGCATGCTAAGGCTCGCTCCTTGGGCAACACGAGGCGGTTTGGCTCAGCATCAGCCTGCCTCCAAGGTGGTGCCGACCTACGCAGGGCGATGGCCGCCGGCTATGCCCTTTGGCACCACGAGTACCGCGTTGGCGTTGCCGCCCAGCTGCGAAGCAAAAGGCAGCTCGGCATCGACGGTCTCGAGCAGGGCCAGGGCGCGCAGGACGCGCTGCACTTGCATATCGCCACTGCCGAAGGGCAGGAGCTTGCCGCGGGCGACAAGACGCAAGGAGTAGCCGCGCTCGAGGTAGGCCTGGGCTAACGAGGCACACAGACTGATGGCGTCTTCCAGCGCCTGCTCTTCGACTTCGCCGCGAGTCTTGGGCAGGGCGTTGTCGATGAGCAAGGTGATGCGCCGCTGACTTTCATCTTCGTACTCGCGCACCATGAGTCGCTCACTGCGCGCACTCGATCGCCAGTGGATCGAGCGCCGATCGTCGCCGTCACGGTACTCACGCAATCCAAAGAACTCGCCCCGTCGGCCGATCTTGTTGGTGAGGTTATTGCCCATGCGCTGCACGGCCGGTGGTGGCAGAGGCACGCTGCGGGTGGCGGGAAACACCAGAATCTCGCTGGCCGTCGATTCGCGCCTGGTCTTGGTGAACAAGCCGAAGGGAAACTTTGTCGAGACTTGAAAGCCCTCAAAGGTGTAGAGGCCGCGCTTGTTGATGGTGTGGCGGTAGGCGGTGTGCTGACTCTTGCCCTCGGGTATCTTGAGAAAGTAACAGCGCTTGTCGACCGGGTGGCCATCGCACAGGTCCTCGATCTCGAGGGAGTAGGAGGCCAGGCGACGCTTGCTGTTGTGGGCGCTGAGCTCCATCAAGAAGGGACGATTGGCATAGATGCGACGAGGCGCGCTTCTCGTGATGCGAATCCCGCGCAAGCAGAAATCGCTGAGGATGCCCGAGGCGATGATCATCGACAGCAGCCAGCCCAACAAGAGATAGAGCAGGTTGTTGCCGGTGTTGATGGCAGCCAGGCCGATGCCGATGGTGATGCCCACGAAGTAGCGGCCCTCGCTGGTGAGCTTGAGCCGGCGGCGCGAACGCAGGCGCGCCATCATGCGCCCAGGCCAGTGCACAAACCAGGAGAGCATGGCTTTCACGTGGGAATGGCGACGCGCGAGATGATGTCGGCGATGGCCGATTCGGCTTCCTCGCGCGAGGACGACAGCGAGTCGTGCGCGGAGTTGAGCACGACTCGATGCGCCAGCGCCGGCACTGCCAGCGACTTGAAGTCATCGGGAATGCAGAAGTCGCGGCCGTCGACCATGGCGCGCGCCTGCGCGGCCCGATACCAGGCGATGGCACCGCGGGTCGATACTCCGACCTCCAGACGCGAGGACTTGCGAGTGTGCTCGATGATCTGCATGGCGTAGTCGAGCAGGGGCTCGCTGATTTGCACCTGCTCGACAGCGTCTTGCAGCGCGCGCAGGGTGTCGTGATCGATGACGGCACGAAGTTGCGCAATGGGATCGACGGCACCGCGCTCACGAAGAATGTTCTTCTCTTGCTCGGCGCTTGGGTAGCCGATGCGAATGCGCAAGAGGAAGCGGTCCATTTGCGACTCAGGCAGTGGATAGGTGCCAAAGTGCTCGGCAGGGTTTTGGGTGGCCACCACCAGGAAGGGGTCGTTGAGATCGTGGGTGACGTCGTCGACCGAGACCTGGCCTTCGCTCATGGCTTCCAGGAGCGCGCTTTGCGTGCGAGGTGTCGTTCGATTGATCTCGTCGGCCAGGATGATGTTGGCGAAGATCGGACCGGGCCTAAACTCGAAGTCCTGCTTGTCAGCTTTGAACATCGACACGCCGACGATGTCGGAAGGCAAGAGGTCGGAGGTGAACTGAATGCGTTTGAAGGTGCCACCGACCGATGCGGCCAGAGCGCGGGCTAGCGTGGTCTTGCCGACGCCTGGAATGTCTTCGATCAGAAGATGTCCACGTGCGAGCAGTGCCGTGATGCACAGACGAATGACTTCGTCCTTGCCTCGAATGACCTCCGCGACGTTGTTAACCAACTCGACCACGGCCCGCTTGGCCTCGGCGGAGGCAGAGACGGAGGACTTGGACGAAGGCAAGGCGGACGACACAGACGAGCAGTGTAGCACCGGCCGTGTGCCATGGCTGTGTCGGTAGGTGTGCCGAAACGGAAAAAGCGGCTCCCATGGGAACCGCTCCATCCAGCGCGTGTGGCCGTGGCTAGGACTGCGAGGCTTTTAGCTTCTGGATCTCGGCCGTGAGGCTCTCGATCGTGTCTTCCCATTTCGCG
>JAHEAK010000164.1 GCA_024642805.1 Kofleriaceae bacterium
GCCACGTGGAGCCGGCCTGGGCCGGGTAGGATGACATCACCATGGATGCTGGCAATACTCGTTCGAACGATCGGCGATGGAAACGACAGAGCAAGCGCGAGGCAGACATCGTCTTGCTGTGCAATCCGAAGGCGGGTGGCCGCTGGAAAGAGCTCGCCAACATCCTCGACTCTGATGAGGCGGCCCACGTGCGCCGCATCGTCACCGACTCGGTGGAAGACATCGCGCCCGCGGTCGCCGGCCTCGATGCCAAGCTGGTTTGCACCTACGGCGGCGATGGCACGATTCAGCGCATCCTCGACCATATGTTCACCGCCAACTCGCACGATCCAGACACGGTGCTGGCTCTCCTCGGTGGCGGCACCATGAACGTCACCTCGCGCTGGCTCGGCTTTGGCTCCTCGCCCGGCAACAACTTTCGCCACGTGGTCAATGCCTTTCGCTCCGGCGACCTGCTTCTAAAAGAAGTACCGCTGATGCGCGTCAAGGCAGGCAACAAGATCCATCACGGCTTCACCTTCGGCATGGGCCCGGTGGTGCACATCCTCGATGCCTACGAGCGCGGAGAGAAGGGCAAGATCGCCGCCATCAAGATCGCCGCGCAGTCAGCGGTGGCCGCCTTCCTCAAGCTCGGCTCGGCCAAGGACATGCTCGAGGAGATGACCGGCACCGTCACTCTCGACGACGAGGTCCTGCCGTACGACACGTACAGCGCCATCTTCACCAACGTCACCGGCCAGATCAATCCCGGCATCGAGCCCTTCAAGAGCGAGCGCACGCGCGAGAGCTTCCACACGGCATGCTACGCGGTGTCCTCGCGCGAGTTCGCGGTCGCCCTGCCCTTCATCGCACGCGGTCTCATTCCCGTCGATCTGGCTGGCATGCTGCGCAAGTGGGGACGAGGCAAGCTCGCCGAGCCCATCGATACCGATCCTCGCTACGTGAATCGCTCCGCTTCGCGCATGGTCATCGAGACCAACGAGCCCATCTACACCGTCGATGGCGAAATCCTGCAAAAGCCGGAGGGCCCCATCGAGGTCACCATTGGCCCGACACTCAAGCTGGCGGTCGGCCCCAAGGCCAACCTCAGCCAGGCGCTACAGGCTGCTCGAAGCGCTTTCCGAGGAAAGTGATTCTACGGGCCGCGCGCTCTTGACGCCGGCCTTCACAACACCGCTCTTGACGGCGCTGCTGGCCTCCTTGGCCACCGTTGTCAGCGAGCGAGCGCTTGCCGGTGCACGCAGAGGCACGATCACATCCTCGCGCTCAGCGCTCTTGTCGTCGGGCAAGAACATGTCGAAGGTCGACTTCACGAAGTACTTGCTGGCGATCTTGTCCTCGATCTTGGCGTGCAGCTCGGGAAGGCTCGACCAGTGCAGGCCCGGCTTGTAGTGATGCGCGGTGTGATAGCCGAGGTTGCCGGTCAGGCGATTGAACCAGCGATTCATGATGTTGTACGAGGCCTCGAAGTGATCCTTGCCATCGATACCTGCGTGATGATCGTAGGTCACCCAGGAGGTGTAGATGAGCGTGGAGATCATGGGCAGCACGAAGACGAAGAGCGCGGGCACGGGCCGATAAAAGAGCGCAGCAGCCACCACGCCGAAGGTCAGAGCGCTAAATACGACGAAGACGCGCTGATGTTTTGGGTAGCGCTTACCAACTTGAAAGGCGCGGTAGTACGAAGTGACGGCGACGTTGAGCGAGTACTCGATGACGCCCATGCGCTTGCCGTTCTTGCGACGCCAACGACTCTCGTCCTTGCTTTGGTCGAGGTAGTTCACGTGGTGACCGAGGTTGTGATGCAAGACCCACAGGTTGCTCGTCATACCCGTGTGCAAGCCATAGCTAAGCTCGAGCAGGCGATTGAGCACAGGCGACTTAAAAGTCATGCAGTGCTGATGATGGTGGTTCCATGGCGCCACCAGGCCCTTGGGCACAAAGAGCAAGAGCCAGTAGGCCAGCAGAATCCACGGGCTGTTCAAGAAGAGGTAGGCGAGCACGTCGAGTGCCGTCAGTCCGACCACCAGGGCTACGATTTTCTTGTCTTCTTTGTAGCGAAACACCCGTACGAATCCCTGCCCAAGAACTAGCGGCCGGGGCGCGCTGAGCTTAGGTCAGTGGCTCGGGAGTCGCAAACCTCATCGCGATTTGATCGCCCGCCCCGCCGCCGGCCCCCGGAGTGAACTGAGATCAGATCGCTTGAATTGGCCCTTGTGCAGTGGCTAGTGCAGCCACCCGTGCCGCTTGTTGCGTGCACACAAGATGTTGCAATCGCAAGACCTTGCACAGGGTTGCGGCCACCAAGGGCCCGGAATCGCATTAGCCGATCTGAAGCGGGCATTAGTCACGCTCATGGCTTGGGAGTTGCTTTACCGCCGGCCACGCCGTGGATCAGCGGCCCTCAACACGCAAGGCAGTACGGACTATGAATTCTAGAAGCACCCGCCCGAGCCAACGCCGCATCACGAGCACACTCGCCATTGGTCTTGTCGCCAGCGCCTTTCTGGCCGGCTGCGAAGAGCAAGAGGCCGCTCCGATCGTCGACGAAAAAGCGCTCATCGACGATTACGTCTTCCACATCGATCCGCTGCAGGTCAATCCGCCGAGCGTCTCGCAAAGTGACAGCAGCGCCGGCGAGCGCGAGGGTGACTTCTCCTGCACCAGCACCGATCTGGTCGAGACTCGCAACTACGATCGCCTGGTCGCCTACTCGGCCAACTCCGATTCGCTATGGCCAGGAGCCATCGTCGGCGGCCGTTCCCTCGAGACCGGGCAGCTCACCCAAGTTCAATTCGATCGCGCGCCGATGGGTATCTCGGTGTCGCTCAGCAACCTGGCAGGCGCCAAGTCGGCACAGATCGAAGATCCCAAACTCTCGACCTATCGCGACTCGGTTGCAGAGATTCTCGCCAGCGGTCTATCGGGCGCAACGCCAGCCAATCTCTATGCCGACATCGAGGAAGTCCACTCCCTCGAGCAGCTGAGCTTGGCCATGGGCGTCAACGTCACCTTTCTCACCGGCGGACTGGCAACCATTGGCGCTAGCTTCAACTTCGACAGAGAAGATGTGCGCAGCCGCTACGTGGTCAAGTACACGCAGTCGTATTACACGGTCGACGTCGATCAGCCCGAGTTGCCGAGTTCCTTCATGGACGACACGGTCACTCTCGATGACGTCAAGCAGCGCATCCCGGCTGGCGATCCTCCCATGTACGTCAGCTCGGTCACCTACGGGCGCATGATCCTATTCACCTTTGAGTCGGAGTACTCATCCACCGAGCTCGGTGCGGCCCTCGACTTCGCCTATCGCGGCGGCGTCGATGTCAGCGGCAACGTGAGCGTGAGCTATCGCGACGTCTTGTCGAGCTCGAAGATCAACGCCTACATCCTGGGTGGTTCGGGCGGCGAAGCGGCCCAGGCCATCGACAGCTTCGATGCCCTTATGAACTTCATCCACGGTGGTGGTGATTACTCGCCGGATAGCCCCGGTAGCCCCATCGCCTACAAGCTCAACTACCTCAAGAACAACGAGCCAGCCAAGATCGCACTCACCGAGGACTACGCGGTTCGCGAGTGTTCGCGCGTCACGCAAAAGGTCTTGGTCACGCTGTCCAACTTCGAGGTCGAGACCGCTAGCGACGCCGGCAACAACCTCGAGATCTTTGGCAGCGTCTCGGCCTACGCCAACAACTACGGCGTGCTCTTCAATCGCGACGCCGACCACCACGTGACCATCGGCGGCGGCGAGACCTGGCCGACCAGCGGCGGCATTGCCGAGTTCGTTCTGGAAGTCACCCCAGAGCCGGGCCAGACCATCACCCTCAACGCCAACCTCTACGACGAAGACGGCTTTCTCAACCCCTCCGACAGCCTTGGCGATGAGAGCGTCGTGCTCAGCTTCGAGACCGGCTGGCGACGGGATGTACCCATCTTGCTAACCGGCGCCAACTCCAAGGTTCGCGTCAACCTCAACGTACAACCCATTTAGTGTAGCCCTAGCTTATCTTGTCAAAACGGGTTCTCGCTGGCTGCGGGAGCCCGTTTCGAGGTTTCGGGGCAGGCGCATTTGCCCGCGCCAGCGATGACGAAGATGTGCCTCGCCAAGCGCCGCTGCGTGTACGCTTACACAGGTGCATCGCCCTGTCCTGCCTTTGATCGTGCTGGTCGGCCTAACCCAGGCCTGCGCGCACAAGACGAGCACGAGGCCATCGGCGACTCATGAACAGGCAGCGCATGTCGAGGCCCGCGCGCGCCCCGTGATACCCAATGCCTTTCGCCATCAGCATCCGCCCATCCTCGACCAGGAAGTTCTCGACTACCTGCCCGACGCCAGCCTTCTGGCCGTGGTGATACGGAGCCCGCTCGCCATCGCTGGCGCTATCGAATCGACGCCCATCTTTCACGAGTACGGTCAGCTCTACCAGGATGCTAGCAAGGACCTGCAGCTGCCCGGGGGCGCCAACCTTTGGGAAGTCGAAACCTGGGCCGGCTTCGGCATCGACATCAGCGCGCCCGCCGGCGCTGCCTTGTGGATCGAAGACGAGGCGGTTGGCGTCTTCTTCGTCACCCTCAGCGATGCGCAGCTCTTCCTGCACAGCGCACAAGAGCTGGCGCTGGCCAATGGCATTCCGGCCCCGGTTCTGTCGCCGCTCGGCTCCGGCGAGCTCCTGGCTTTCGGAAGTGCAGCCCATGCCGCTCTCGTGCGCCGCGGCACCATGGGCGCCTTGGTGGTCAGCGAGAACGAGAGCGATCTGGGCAAGGCCGTGACGCGTCTGGCCGGGCTCACCTCATCGGAGAGCCTTCGCCACAGCGCGCGCGTCGCCCATGCCTTTGCCGGTCTCGATTTTGGCGAGGACCTGGCCGGCTTCATCGCCTTCGACAACATCGCCCGCCTGCTCACCGCCGAGCTTAAGGAAAGCTCGCTCGGCGAGCGCTACGTGGAAGACGTGACGCGCCTGGAGAGCAGCATCGAAGCCGCCAAGTCGGAGAACCGCAGCGCCGAGAGCCGCGCTGAAATCGATCGCCTGGAAGCCGAGCTCGAGACTCGCCTGCGCGGTCTCAACCAATACGAGATGCGGAAGTCGGCGCAAGCTCGCATCGCCGGCGAGCTCCTGGCTCCGCTGGGCACCATTGCCTTCGCAGTCGATCTCGATGGCAAGAGCACGCGCGCACGGCTGTCGATACGGGCGCGCCCAGAGAGTCTGCCCGCCCGCCTGCTCGCTGCCGAGCCCCAGCCCTTGCGCTTGCCACGAGAACTCACCGAGGCCCCGCTCGTGCTCTTGGGCGCCCAGGTCTCGAGCGAGGCCTCGCGACAGCTCCTCGATCTCTTCCTGCAGCTCAAAGGGGAGACCCGCGCCAGTAGCTTCGCCGCTCTCAAAAGCGAACTCGGTGTCGACCTCTTGCCGGCGCTCGCGCTCGTGCAAGGCGAAGTCTCCGCGGCCCTCACTCTCGATCGAGACAGCTATGAGCGCGCGCAAGGTGACCCCGAGGCCATCGCCGATGCGCTCGGCATGCACATTCTCCTCGGACTGAGCGACACAGCAACAGCTCGCAAACTCTTGCTGCAAGCCGCCAGCTCAAAAGCGCTGCGCACGTACGCGCGTGGCAGTGGCGACTCACTCACGCTCGAGTTTCCCGGGCCGGGCACGCGCCGCTTGCGCCTGGAAATCATCGACGAGTACCTGCAGCTGCGCAGCATCGATGCCACCTCCGCGCCGACCCACGTCGCGCTTGCCACGGAACAGCCGCTCGGCGGCACCCCTGCCCTGCTCTTTCTCGATCCGACCTTCCTGGACTGGTATCTGCTCGGCTCGGAACCGCGCAGCTATCCCGACTACTATGGCCCCATGGGCGCGCCAGGCTCGGAAAGCGCACAGAAGCGCCTCAGCGCCATCAACGAGGAGAGCGCCGCCCTGCGCACGCGCCTGCAGCTCTTGCTCAGCGAGAGTTTCCTCGCGGGTGCTCGCGGCATCGGCCAGCTGACGATATCGGTGCAGGCGGATGGCGATGGGGTTGCGGCCCTGGCCACGCTCACAGGCCAGGCGGCCAATCTGGGACGAGCCTTGCAAGTGTGGTTCGAAATCATCGAGCCCGCGCTGAGCTCAGCACGTCTCGGCGCGCGCGCGGAGCGGGAGGAGATTGAAGCTGCTATGCAAAGGCTGGAAGAGGAGCGCTGGCGCATCCTCGAGGGCGGCGGTCCCTAACCGAAAGATGCACAGACAAGAAATTCATGCAATCATGCAGGTTTGAACTACGGACTCCACACGCCTGCACTGCCGAAGCTCGGCCGCCTGCGCAAGCATCATCTCGACATACTCGCCGATCACGACGACCTGGAAGAGGATCTCATCGAGACGCGCATCGGCGTCCACGACAGCAATCACTTCGAGGTCAAGCTCGACTACGCCATCCGCTCACAGGACAAGTCGCAGTACACCGTCGATTACTATTTTTTCGTACCGTCGAGCCTCGGCATCAACAAGCACACCTATCGCGATGAGCAGTTCTTCAGCGACATGCAGGCGTACATTCGCTTCAAGACCCCGTCGCGAAGCCTCATCAGCCTGATTGGCGAGCTCTCGCCCATCGACACCATTCGCGAGTTAGCGACCCGGGTGCGCGACAATCAGAGCGACCCTGATGCCCTGCAGCGCTTGAGCTACGAGCTGCGCATGTTTGGATGCGTGGTCAGGGCCGACGTGCGCGATCGCGTGCGCAGCCTGCGTGACAAGCTCGGCGAGCTCGTCGGCGACAACGCCAAGAACGAAGTCCTCCGCACCGACGCCGCCAACATCTGCAATCAGCTGGTCAAAGAGATCGTGGCCTGCATCGGCAAGTGGCGCCATCTGCGCACCGACTTCGTCGATGGTCGCCTTCCGCAGAGCTGCAACGAGACCTACGCCTACGTCGACGAGTACCTGAGCCTGGTCGTCGAGATGCGCATGGCCGCCATGCTGCGCCGCATCGATCGCGTCGAGGGCGGCCTGGGAGAAGAACTGCGCCAGGCCCGCCAGCGCGCCAAAGACCTGCTGCTCAGCGAGCGCGAGTATCGCGCCGGCGCCAACTACTCGACCGTCACCAATGAGCACGAAGACGATCACTTCGTGTACCGGCAGGGCCTGCTCAAGAAGTTCGTGACCTCGATCTTGTGGCTAGACCTCAGTCGCGAAAAGGAAGGCAAGAGCGTGGCCAACATTGGCGCCGCTATCGCCGCTGGTCTCGCCATGCTCTTTGCGCTCTTGGCCACCGTCTGGGCCAGCAAGAAGTACGGCCTCAACAGCTGGAACTTCATCGCCGCCGGTGTCGTCACCTACGTGCTCAAAGATCGCATCAAGGACTGGGGCAAGAACTATCTCGGTGCCGGCTTTGCGCGCTTCTTGGCCGACTACAGCATCCTCATTCGCGATCCCATTCGCGACACCGTCATCGGTCGCTGCCGTGAGAGTTTTTCCTTTCGCGACGCCAAGGACATCCCCGAAGAGATCCTCAGCTATCGCCGCAAAGACGCCAAAGCCAGCATCGAGTCCATGGCCAAGCCCGAGGTCATCATGCACTACTCCAAGCAGGTCAACCTGCGCGGCAAGGACGTCATCGAGCGCATGCACCTGGAGGACTACAACGTCAACGACATCGTGCGCATCTCGCTGGCGCAGTTCTTGGTGCGTGCCGACGACCCAACGGCCAGCATCCCCTACTTCGTCGAGCAAACCGACAGCGTCGAGCCGCGCAACTTCCGCAAGGTCTATCACCTAAACCTCATCATGCACCTGCAAATGAAGGGCAAGAAGCGCTCGCGTCTAAAGCGCGTGCGGGTCATCTTCGACAAGAAGGCCATCCTGCAACTGCAGGAAGTTCGCTAAGCGCTGGCGCCGACGAGCCCGTGCCTAGGGCGGTGGCTTGGCGCACTGGCGATATTGGGTGTAGTCGGCAAAGACCCACCAATGATCGTAGTCGAGCACGAAGGGCTCGCCCATGTGCTCCTTCGGGCCCAGGCGAATGGCCAGGTGCAGGACCTGTGGCCTGGCGCCTCGTCCGTAGGCGCAGGGATTGACCCCGCACACGCGCAGCTGCACCTGATGGGCGCGACTGCGATCCTCGATCACCTGCAAGCTGGCATTCGCCCCGACGAGCTGCGCTAGGGGTTTTTCTGTTGCATCCATATACGCGACCACCGCAAAGCGCTGGCCATTGACCTCGTACTCGTCGTCTTTGGGTTCGGCCTCGGAGCTGAGGAAGAAGCCCTCGCGCTCGACCAGCTGCAGCCCATGCTCGTGAATGAAGTCCAGACGTGTGCGCTCGGCATGCTGAGCCAAGGCCTCGCTGTAGCTCGAGAGCTGCTCCGGGGAAATGCAGCCCTCGGCATTGGCGGCGGGCGGCGCGATGGGCGGAGGCGGCGGCGCAGCAGGCTCGATGGGCGTGGTGGTCTCGCCCCTGCGATCGTCTTCCAACGCGCCATCCTCGCCCGGATCGGTGGTCGTGGCGGTGTTGCTGACGGCTGCCGGCGTCTGCGTTCGGCACGCGACGAGCCCCAACGCGAACAGAAGAGCCCAGGAGCGCCACGGCGAAAGCCTCATTTCACCAGTGTAGCCCGACTCTTGACCTTGACCGCAGGCCGCGCCGCCCCCATAGTGCAAGCAAGCAGGCGCAGGCCTGTCTTCGGTGACAACTGCATAGAGGACATGGGGGCGAAATGGTTTCGACGGAGACGAAGAAGCTCAGATCGCGTGTCGTGGCGCCCATGGCCACGTAAAAATGGGCACAATCGCAACTGCAAACGACAATAGTCAGAGCGTTGCTCTCGCAGCCTAATTAGGTCTGCGCGGTGTTCCTAGGCTTCCGCCTGTAGCCTAGGTGACACCGTCAACAATCAGGCTAGCCACAGCGCAACGATCATCGGCGCACTGGCGAAACTCAGGATGAACTAAGCAAAACGGAAGGCTGTCGACGGCCGCCCGCTAGCCGAAAACCAAAACATCGAATACACACGTAGACGTCTGCTGTAGGCGCGTTTCCGGACCCGGGTTCGACTCCCGGCGCCTCCACTACTTAACTACTTATCATTGTTGGGAAACGCGATCACGTTGGTCGCCGTCTCCCCTATTTCTCCCCGCGCTGACTCATTTTCCGCGTTGAGGGAGTCGTCGTCGAGCTGACCATCCAGCGTCCGATCCTCCAGTAGTGCTATCGCCCGATGGATGG